>CALFOB010000222.1 GCA_937919125.1 uncultured Micrococcales bacterium
GTGACTGGAGTTCAGACGTGTGCTCTTCGATCTGCCAAATTCAAGAGGAAGTTTTTCAGTCATAACTCAACTTTAGACAAACAATTGTGAAACTAAAAACAGTGGCTAAATTACTCGGCAGCAGCTAGCTGACCACACGCTCCATCAATCTCTTTGCCTCTTGTGTCACGCAGAGTAGTCGGGATTCCCGCCTTTTCTAAGGTGTTGATAAAGACTCTGGTGGCTTCTGCAGTTGATGCTGTCCAGATAGAACCAGGTGTTGGGTTTAGAGGAATTGGGTTGACGTGAACCCAGCCTTTTCCTCTGGCATTTAGTTTCTGAGCAAGTAATTCTGCTCTCCAAGCGTGATCGTTCATGTCTTTGATGAGTGCATACTCGATAGAGACTCTTCTGCCAGTTTCATCAAAGTAAGCTCTTGCAGCATCAAGCGCTTCATCAACTTTCCATCTTGAGTTAACTGGAATGAGTTCATCTCTAAGTTCATCATCAGGTGCGTGCAGAGATAGAGCAAAGGTAACTGGAATCTCTTCCTTAGTTAGCTTCTGAATGGCTGGAACTAGACCAACGGTTGAAACAGTGATGTTTCTCGCTGACATTCCCAAGCCTTCAGGCTGAGGCTTGACCATTGTTCTAACAGCAGTCATTAGGCGGTTGTAGTTGGCAAGAGGTTCGCCCATGCCCATAAACACAATGTTGCCAACACGTTCTTCGTGCTCTGTGGCCTTACGCCCACCTAAGCCACCAGAGGCAATAACAGCATTGGCTTGGACAATCTGATCAACAATCTCAGCCGCAGTCATGTTTCTTGTTAGACCTGCCTGTCCAGTTGCACAGAACGGACAAGCCATTCCACAACCAGCTTGTGAAGAAACACATAGAGTAATTCTTCCTGGGTAACGCATCAGAACAGATTCAACTAGAGCACCATCAAATAGTCTCCATAGGAACTTGATAGTGTCACCTTTATCTGTTTGAAGTCTCTTTACTTCAGTGAGGAGCTTAGGCAGGAATACCCCAACAAGTTCTGCTCTTCCCTCTTGAGGAAGATCGGTCATGTTCTCTGGATCTGTTGTGTAGTGAGTGAAGTAATGCTTAGCAATCTGCTTCACTCTAAAGGCAGGAACTCCCAGTTCTTTAGCTTTTGCAGCAAGCTCATCTTTAGTCATATCAACAAGATGAACAGGTGGTTGAACTTTTCTAGGCTTTGCTTCAAATTCAAGTACTGGTCTACCAGCTGCATCTTTCTTTTGTTGCCAACCTTCAGTCGCAGGCTTGACCTGACGTACTTCACTCATGTTGCCTCCAAAGATTGAATTAGAAAAAGAATTACGGAGTAGGGCGACCAGCGTAACGGAATAGATCACCGTAGCGCAGCGGAACTATTCGAACAGTCCTGTTTGGGTTTGGTGCTTCAAGCATCATGCCGTTACCTAGATACATAACAACGTGATATTTATCTCCATTGAAATCTTCTGTGTATGAGTACCACATCAAATCTCCGCGAACCGCTTCCTTGATAGGAATCAATCTGCGCTTACCTGCCATGTTGTAGAACTGGTTAGTTGCTGAGTGTGTACCAATGTAGGTTCCAGCAACTTCATAACTCTTCTTAGTGATACCACTGCAGTCCCAAATGTCTGGGCCCATGCCGCCAAGAACATATCTTTCACCTAGCTGCTGGCTACCAAAGTTAATTGCAGTTTCAACCTTCTCAGTGTTAGGCGCTCCAACTGTGTAGAGAGAAGGTGCATCGATAGGTCCTGGCAGGTTGTTCTGTCTTGCCTCATCGATAAGACCTTGGATGCGTTGCTGCATCAAACTGTCTGAGATTTTTTCTAAAGAAACTAGTTGGGCTTTGAAAGTTCTGTTCAGAGCATTCTGCTCATCAACTTTTACTCTCAATTCATTAGCTGCAGCCTGAGCCTCTTGAAGAGCCTTCTTGGCTTCGGCTGACTTAGCTGCCAATTCTTCTTCAGCTTCTTTCAGCTGGTCGGTTAGAGATTTGGCATACTGCTGTCTCTGAATCGCAGACTGATAGATCTGGTCGCTTGACTGAGCGATCTTTTCTTGAGCGCCAAGCTTGTAAAGAAGGTTGCCTGCCTCATCTGAGTTCAGAAAAAGGTTAAGAGATGTGCCAGCTGCACCATCTCGCCACATCTGGCTAGCAATCTGAGCAAGTTGCTTCTGGGCAATAGCTGCTTCTGCCTTGGCGGCATTTACTTTGGTCTGGAGAAGGTCAACCTTGGCTGCTACTGCCTCTTCTTCATCCTTAGCCTGGTTGTATTTCTCTCCCTTTATTAGGGCTTTACGCTCTAAATCGACCTGCTCAACCGTTAGATCCACGATGATGCCTTGAATTCGGGCAATCATGGCCTTTTTCTTGGTCACAGTCTTCTGGGCATCAATTACCTCTTGCTCAGAAGGGTAGTTAGGCACAGCCATGGCCTGCTGGATGCTAAACCCACTAAATAGGACCCCAGCTAGGACAAACAGGGCAAGATAACGCGAACGCAAGCTTTTCATGTCCCGCCACCTCCCTGAAATAGTGCAGTATTCCTAAACTAACACCGATATCCCCATATCTCAGGTTGCAAAAACCTACCGTTAGCAAGTAGCCTTGCCATTGGTGCTTTAAAGCTCCATCGCTTTGACGGCCCCATCGTTTAGTGGCCTAGGACGCTGCCCTTTCACGGCAGTAGCACGGGTTCGAATCCCGTTGGGGTCACCATTTCGATAGTTGTAGCGTCATTAGGTCCTGTAGCGCAGTTGGTTAGCGCGCCGCCCTGTCACGGCGGAGGTCGCGGGTTCAAGTCCCGTCAGGATCGCTGCGATTAATAATCGCTCAGCCACAGACTTGTCTTGGTTGAGGCTGGATAGCTCAGTTGGTAGAGCGAACGACTGAAAATCGTTAGGTCCGCGGTTCAATCCCGCGTCCAGCCACAACATCTTCGATTGCTTCAACTCTTGAAGTTTCTCCCGCGATAAAAATCAATTCTTTATTTTTGCGCTCACCAACAGATCCCACTTTGGCACCTGACTTGTTATAGATACCTATTTGAGATCCGATGTATCTAACGTAATCAAATTCCAACAGCGCAACGCTCTCGTGATTCTGCAGCAGTGCTTCAGCGATGTCTATAGGTTCAACCCATGACTCATTGTTATATGAAACAACAACAGTCTTTGCTTTAGCTTTAGTGATTACATCTTTGAATGCTGGAGGCATCTTCTTACGTTTGTTGAAGACAGAGTGAGTGTGCGCTTCTCTACTATCAATTCTCTTTCTAGCAACACCGTAAGGCTCAGGGTCATCCCAACGAACCAGTGTTTCCCAGATGTGATAGTTAGTGAAGTAACGGTGCTGGTTGTAAGGCGGGTCCATGTATAGAAGGTCCACAGCTGGAAGTTCATCTATAACATCTTCGGCTAGGCCGATGATTGACTTACCTGTTCCAGGAATTAGTTCTGGAACTAGAAGTTCTAGATCATGCTTTGATCTGTGTGACCAGTTCTTGAGGTAAGCCATGTGTTGACCTGTGGTGCTATCAACTCGGTCAGCGGCAAGCATAAGAGAGGTAAGAAGAATTGGGAAATGAATGTCTTTTTTGAAGTTTGCTTCTATTTCATCCCTGATGGCATCTATTCTTTCTCCGTTTTTGGGTTGAAAGAATCTAGCGTCTTGACAGAAGTTCTTCGTCACATAACCCCTCTTGCCTGGCAGAGAGTTCAGATGGCTAATGATTTGGGTCAGTTCTTTGATGTCAACTTTGTTGGCATCTGCTTCTATGTAGCACTTGGCAAGCATGTCGCTATAGGTAGCACTATCGCTAGCAATAACGTTTAGTCCTTGTCTTTTGAACTCTTGAGCAACTCTTGTAGTTCCAGTAAATAGGTCCACTGCCGTTTTAGCCTCAGCCGCATTAGCAATGGCCCCAAGCACTCCAACAAGAGTGCGTTTTGAGCCTAAATACTTGATCACGACTTGCCCTTGTTCATTAGTAAAGGGTATCAAGGGCACAGGACTAGGCTTAACGAGTTCACTTGAGATAAGGGTGGACAACCAAACAGAAAGTTATACCTCATGGCAGTTTTAGCCCGTTTCCGTTGGGTAGGTCTCCTATTCATTTCCCTAGCAATCTCTATCGTCATCATCGATGGAACTATCGTCAACACAATCTTTCCCGCACTTATTGAGGCACTCAGCCTTTCAAGTAGCGAGGTGCAGTGGGTCAACGAGAGCTATGTTCTAGTCTTCGCAGCCTTATTGCTTATCTGGGGTTCTCTTGCTGACAGCATTGGTCGTCGCAGACTCCTAGTAATAGGTATCGTCATCTTCGTTAGTGCATCGGTATGGGCTGGATATTCAAGCGATGCTAGTTCACTAATTCTTGCTCGTATCCTGCAGGGTATTGGTGGCTCAATGGTGCTACCTACAACTCTTTCTCTAGTAAACGCAAACTTCCAGGGTAAAGAGCGAGGAATTGCCTTTGCTGTTTGGGGCTCAACTATCGGTGGAATGGTGGCTCTTGGCCCTGTTCTAGGTGGTTGGTTCGCCACTAGCTTCGGTGAAGATGGTTGGCGTCTAGCCTTCAGCATCAACCTACCTATCGGTCTAATCATTGTTGCTGGTCTGTTGTTGTTTGTTGGTGAATCCAAGGTTGAAAAGCGTGAAGGAGCACCAGATTTCCTAGGAGCCATTCTTTCTGTTGGATTGTTCCTAACTCTTGTTTTCGGTAGATCGGAAGAGCGTCG
>CALFOB010000223.1 GCA_937919125.1 uncultured Micrococcales bacterium
CTCAACTTGGTCATCAAGGGTGACGTTTCTGGTGCTGTTGAAGCACTTGAAGATGCTCTTCTCAAGATTGAAGTTGATGACTCAGTTCAACTACGTATCATCCACCGTGGTGTTGGTGCTGTTACTGAGAGCGATGTTAACCTGGCAACAGTCGACAACGCGATCATCATTGGATTCAACGTCAAGCCAGATAACAAGGCTAAGGAACGAGCTGACCGTGAAGGTGTTGACGTTCGTTTCTACTCAGTTATCTATGCAGCACTTGATGACATTGAGAAATCACTCAAGGGAATGCTCAAGCCAGAGTACGAAGAAGCCGCTCTTGGTTCAGCCGAGGTTCGCGAGATCTTCAAGTCTTCAAAGGTTGGCACAATCGCAGGTTCTATCGTTCGCTCAGGTTCAATCAAGAGAAACAGCCTTGCTCGTATCTCTCGTGATGGCAAGATGCTTGCAGAGAACCTAAAGATTGACTCACTAAAGAGATTCAAGGACGACGCAACCGAAGTTAAGACTGACTTCGAGTGTGGTATCGGTCTTTCAGGATTCAACGAGATCTTGGTAGGGGACATCATTGAAACCTACGAGATGCGTGAGAAGCCGAGGGTCTAATGGTTGATGCAGCTAGAGCAAGAAGACTGGCTGAACGAATCAAGGTGCTAGTTGCAGCAGCTCTAGAGAAGGTTGTCAAAGACCCAGATCTAGGTTTTGTAACAGTTACTGATGTTCGTGTCACACCAGATCTATCCCATGCACGTATTTACTACACCGTCTTTGGCGATACTGAACAGCAGAAGAAGAGTAGTGAAGTGATTGACCGTCACCGTGGCAAAATCCGCGGTGAGGTAGGTCACCAGCTATCCATTCGTCTAACTCCAACCATTGAATTCATTTCTGATGATGTGCCAGAAAGCGCAGCTCAGATGAATGATCTTCTAGCTCAAGCAAGAGCTAGAGACAATGAGTTGAAGAAGATGGCTAAGGAATCTGAGTTTGCGGCAGGGGAGAACCCTTACAAAGAGCCAAAAGTTATCGATAAAGAAGACAGAGATTAACCTTTGGCTACTCCTGGATTGTTGCTGGTAGATAAACCTGCCGGAATGACAAGTCATGATGTTGTGTCCAGAGTTAGGAAACTGGCTGGCACCAAGAAAGTTGGGCACGCTGGAACATTAGATCCTATGGCTACGGGGTTACTGGTCTTAGGGATTGAGTCAGGAACGAAACTACTTACCTTTGTTGTCGGTGCAGATAAAACCTATGAGGCAACAATTCGTCTAGGTTCATCAACTATCACCGATGACAGAGAAGGTGAAACTCTCAAAACAGCCACACCGGAACAACTGTCTTCAGTAACTCTTGATCAAATAAACCTAGAGCTTGAAAAGCTTAGGGGAGTAATCCAGCAGGTTCCTTCTGCAGTTTCAGCCATCAAAGTAAATGGCGAGAAGGCCTACGACAGAGTTCGAGCTGGCGAAGTCTTTGAACTCAAATCAAGAGAAGTAACAATCTCAAGACTTGATGTTGTTGGGGATGTGCGTCGTGACGATAACTTCATTGAGCTAGATGTGATTGTTGATTGCTCTAGCGGAACTTATATCAGAGCAATTGCTAGAGACTTAGGTGAAGCTCTCGGGGTCGGTGGTCATCTAACTTCACTTCGTAGATCTCGTATTGGATCTTTCGATGTTGAAAACGCGATGCAACTTGAAGGGTTCGAAGGAGAGTTACCAATCTTGAAGTCAGTTGAGGCAGTTACATCTGTTCTGCCTACTCTTGAAATCACTTCTGAGGAAACTTTGGCTATAAGGCAGGGTAAGAGAATTGATCATCATTTGTATGAGATTACTGCTTTGACTTTCCAAGGGGTGTTAGTGGCCGTTGCCGAGTCTGCAGGCACACAAAGCCTGAAATCACTAGTTGTGTTCAATGATGGAGAAATAAATGCTTGAGTGGGGATATCACTTTCAATTGGCCTTCGCGTCATTAGCGGGAATGTTTGCACTGTTTCTTGGAATTATCAAAAGACCGCCATCTTGGTGGAGCGTAGGTTCAGTCATCCTTGTTGAAGCTTTGCTTCTGGTCCAACTGATTGTATCTATTGTGCTGGTTGTGCAAGGCCAACAGGCTAAGGGCGACACCGTTGAGTTCTTTGGCTACATCATTACTGCTCTGGTGGTTCCACCGGCAGCAGTGGCCTGGGCGGTAATCGAGAGAACCCGTTGGTCAACCTTAGTTCTAGGTGTTGCAGGATTGACTGTTGCAGTGATGCTTATTCGCATGTGGCAGATATGGACAGGCATCCGTTTCTCAATCTGATGTCCACTTTTGACAAGTTAGGCTGGGAGTTATGACAGTGAAAGCTAAAAGCAGAGGCGTTGGCACACTAGTAATTGCCATCTATGGAGTCTTTGCCATATCTGCATCGGTTAGAGCCAGCTATCAACTTCTTAGAAAATATGAAGACGCTCCGCTGGCTTATTGGCTAAGTCTTCTTGCTGCTGTTGTCTACATCATCGCTACCTTCGCATTGGCTAAAGGTAAATATGATCTAGCTAATAAAACACTTATTTTTGAGTTAGCTGGTGTTTTAATCATCGGAACGCTAAGCATTGCAGTGCCATCACTATTTGCTCACCCAAGTGTTTGGTCTTACTACGGAATGGGGTACGGATTCATTCCACTACTACTTCCTTTGTTTGGACTGTGGTGGGTTAGGAGAGTTAAGCGATGATAACTGTCAGCTCAACAACTGAAATCCCCGAAGGTCTTCCTGAATCTTCTGTGACCATTGGAAAGTTCGATGGCATTCATCTAGGTCACCAGCAACTAATTGCAGAAACAATCGAGTCCGCTGAAGAACATGCGTTGATGCCGGTGGTAGTTACATTTGATAGACACCCACACTCAGTTCTAAGTCCAGGAACTGAACCTCAAGCTTTGATTGGTCCAACCCAGAAGACCGAGTTACTTGATGAAGCAGGCATTGAGCTTGTTCTCAATCTTCCATTTGATGAATACCTTTCAAAACTAACTCCAGAAGAGTTCGTAAGAACTGTTCTAGTGGATGCTCTAAAGGCAAGAGTTGTAACCATTGGTGAAGGCTTCAGATTTGGAGTTGATCAGCAGGGTGATGTTGAAACCCTAAGACAGCTTGGTCTTCAACTTGGTTTTGCCGTTCGTGTGATCCCGCATTACCTAGTTGATGGTGAAGTTGTTTCAACAAGCCGAATCAGAGCTCTACTTCTTGAAGGAAACGTTAAAGGAGCAGCAAAGCTTCTGGGGAGACTGCATGCTACCCAAGGAGTTATTGAACATGGACTCAAGATTGGTCGCCAGATAGGTTTCCCAACCGCAAACATGTCTAGAGATGCCGAAGGCTTTTTACCTTTGGATGCTGTTTACGCTGGTTGGCTCTATGCCGATGGCGAGAGATACATGGCTGCACTATCTGTAGGTATCAATGAAACCTTTGAGGCTGTGCCAAGGCTTCTAGAGGCTCACGTAATTGATGTTCAAGGGTTAGACCTTTATGACAAGGTCATCACTGTTGAGTATGTTGACTTCATTAGACATGCAGCCAAGTTCGATGGCGTTGAGTCTTTGGTAGCTGAAATCAACAGCGACCTAGACAAAATCAGGGCAATCCTGTCCTAAATAGAGCCTCGACTAGCAGTTATCTGCTTTCTTGGCTATGCTTGTGAAGTTGCCGTGAACCGGCCGCGGATCTCCAAGAGCTTTAGACACAAGGTTTATTGCGCCGCGCAGCGAGCCCCGAGAGGAACAAAATGGCACTGGACGCATCAAAGAAAACAGCAATTATCAACGAGTACGCAACTCACCCAGGTGACACAGGTTCTCCGGAGGTTCAGGTAGCAGTTCTTACAGAGACCATCAAGGAGCTTACTGAGCACCTAAAGGACCACAAGCACGATCACCACAGCCGTCGCGGACTGCTGCTAATGGTAGGTCAGCGTCGTCGTCTACTTGGCTACCTTCAGAAGGTAGACATCACTCGCTACCGTAACCTAATCGAAAGACTAGGCCTACGTCGCTAATTGTTTTTATTCAAAATGCCATCTCTTTATAGAGGTGGCATTTTGCATATCAGACCTAAACTAAAAAGTAATAGGAATTGATGGGAGTCAATCATGGATTTTGTTGGTGCAATTAAAGCTGGTTTCAAGAACTACGTGAACTTTAGGGGGACAGCCTCTCGACCTGAGTATTGGTACTGGGTCCTGTTTACTTTCCTAGTTTCAATTGTGGCCAACGCTCTAGATCGTTCCGGGTTGCTGGCAGGCGCATTCTCCCTAGCCACTTTGCTTCCTGATTGGGCTGTGACCGTTAGAAGACTTAGAGACGCAGGCTTTTCATGGACTTGGCTATTGCTTCCAATCCCGGGCTTGATTCCGTTCTTACTTGGTTTCGTCTCCGTTTTTGTTCAGCTTGATCAGTCAGGTTTTGAAGACCTCGCTGCCACCCTCACTGATGAGCAATTAGGGCAGGCATTCTTAGCGGAAGTTATGTCGAACCCACAATTGCAAAACGCACTACTAATGGTGTTCTTTAGCTTGCTTTACCTAGGACTTACCTCGCTTCTAGTGAACCTAATCTTCACACTTCAACGCACCAAGAGTTTTGAGCAGGGAAACAAGCGAGTTGCACCTAAAGGTCCTGAATCACCAATAGCGTAATTTTTAGCTTTACGTAATCGAATTGTGAAGTTCAATTACGACAGAGCCTGCTAGCTGGCAATAGTATTCTTCTCAAGAAGTTATTTTGGGGAGGCAGACATGAAGTTCGTTAGAGACATTGGCGCGGGGTTCAAAAACTATTTCAGATTCAAAGGGACAGCTAGTCGTTCCGAGTATTGGTTTTGGATATCTTTCGTTCTGGTTGTTGGGGTAGTAGCCAAGCTAGCGTCAGGTGAATTTGACCTTTTAGGGATCTGGATCGCACTGGTGTTGTTTCCAACTATCACTGTTCTCATCAGACGACTGAGGGATGCGGGTCATGGCTCAGGGTGGATATGGTTACCTGTGCCTGGAGTATTTCTTTTCTGGGTTGGAAATACGCTGGTTTGGGGTGCCTTACTGACAGTCAGTCTTGCTGGAGGTTTCAGCATCTTGGCGGGCGATGAAGAGCAAGCAGCACTGGAAGTTGCAAAGGCTAAAGAAGATATTGCTACTGGAAGCACAATGGTCTACCTCTCTCTTTTCTACTTAGTTGCTGTATTGATTTGGGTAAACGGGTATCTAGCTTCCAAGAAGAGCAAGAGTTTTGAAGAGGGCAACAAGCGAGTTGCAGCGAAGACGACCATCGGGGAGGAATAGATGAATCTCTTACAAGCTATTGGATCAGGATTTAGAAACTATTTCAGGTTTAGCGGGAGGGCAAGCCGATCTGAATACTGGTACTGGATTTTGTTTATTGCTTTGGTGGGCTTTGTCTCATGGGTACCATTGGCTCCAGTCGACCTAACAGTTATCTGGAGTTTAATTGTCTTCTTCCCAACACTCAGTTTGTTGGTCCGAAGGCTTAGAGATGCAGGATATAGAGCCGCCTGGATATTGCTACCTATTACTGGACTGATCGCTATCTTCCTAGGAGTGTCACAATTCCTGGCAGAAGTTTGGCGCCTGAACGTAAGGGAAGGCCTCGATCTTCTAGGAGGGGACTTCAGTCAATCGACTCTGAACGCGGTTTTTGCCTATGAAGAACTTCGTTCTTCCTACAGAGTTATCCTCGTAGCCATTGTTTATCAAGCCATTACCTGCCTTCAGGTTGGCGTCTATTTCACCTCAAAGAGAAGTAAAAGCTTTGATGAAGGGAACAAGCTACTTGCCACAAGATCAAGCGAAAACCCCCAAGTAAAGGGACTTTTCTAGGCAAAACATTCAACCTATAGGTGAATGTCGGGGCCTCTGTTAGGCTTTAGGGGAGTCAAAACGGCAGGTTTCTCTGGTCATCGGTTGTGAACCTTGGGCGTATTTCCCAAGCTTTTCTACTGTTGTCCAGCGCATCCCTCAAAATAAACGGGCAGAAATCTTGTCGCGGGGGCTCAAGTGCATCAAAAAGTAACCTAAATAAGGGCTTTGCTATGCGCTTTCGTATGAATAAAAAACAGAGGAGGGACCATGGAAGGTCCAGAAATTAAAGCACAAGAAGTAATTATCGATAACGGTAAGCACGGTAAGCGTGTAATCCGATTCGAAACAGGCCGTTTGGCACAGCAGGCTCAAGGAGCTGCAGCTGTATACATTGATGGAGAGACAATGCTCTTCTCAGCCACAACAGCTAGCAAGACCCCTAAAGATCAGTTCGACTTCTTCCCACTAACCATCGACGTTGAAGAGCGTATGTATGCAGCAGGACGTATCCCGGGATCATTCTTCCGTCGTGAAGG
>CALFOB010000224.1 GCA_937919125.1 uncultured Micrococcales bacterium
GTTAGAGCGAGAACACATCTCGACGGCGGCAATGCCTACATAGATCGTTTGCTAACTATTGCCATTGTCACCTTCGGATCAATAACTGTTCTAACTACCGTCAGTGCTCCGGTACTTGTCTCCCTATACACAAGTGGTTGGGGTGCAGATCAACTAGCGTTGGCAACAGCCTTTGCTTACTGGTGTTTGCCACAGCTGTTCTTCTACGGTCTCTACTCTCTGCTTGGAGAAGTTCTAAACGCTAAGAGCAAGTTCGGCCCTTACATGTGGGCACCGGTTCTAAACAACATTGTTGCCATCATCGGTATGGCTGCGTTTGTGTGGCAGTTTGGGTTTGATCCAACAGGTCAGCAGAGTGTTGCCGATTGGACGCAACAACAAATCTCTTGGCTTGCAGGATCAGCAACACTGGGTGTTGCCTCTCAAGCTCTCATTCTTTTGGTCTTCTGGAAGAAGATGGGTCTAACTTTCAAGTTCAATTTCTCTTGGCGTGGAGTCGGTCTAGGACCTGCGATGAAAGCAGCTTCATGGACGCTTGGAATGCTCATCGTCACTCAGATAGGTGGCATAGTTCAGACAGCTGTTGCATCTAGCTCTATTCAAGGCAGAGATCAACTTGTTGATAGCAATGTTGCGATTGCATCGGTAGCAGCAATGAGCATTGCCTGGCTTATCTTTATGCTTCCTCATTCTGTGGCAACAGTTTCAATTGCAACTGCTTACTTCACCAGAATGTCTGAGCATGCAATGGACAAGAACTTCGATGAACTAAAGAAAGATCTTGTTGAGGGCCTAAGAACAATCGCGATGATTAGTGGTCTAGCAACAACTGCACTTATCGTTTTGGCATATCCGGTTTCAAGAGTTTTCGTCGGAGAACTACCTGGCGCTGTTGCTCTAGGAAATGTTGTGATTGCAATGGTTGTCGGACTATTACCGTTCAGCTTTGTTTTCATGATTCAAAGAGCTTTTTACGCTTTGGAAGATACTCGAACTCCATTCATCTTCACTTTCGTTCAAGTGACTGTGAACATAACTGGATCTGTCTTGGTATGGCTTTATGTTGAAGACATCTGGTTGGTCGTTGGGTTGTCATTGGTTACCAGCACAAGCATTCTCATTCAGTCTCTTCTCTCCTTTGCTTTGTTTAGAAGAAAGTATGGTTCCCTTGGTCAAGGTCGACTAGCTCAAGCCACAATAAAGTTTGTGAGCGCAGCTTTAGTAGCAGGTGGTGTTGGCTACTTGATGCTTCAAGGTTTGGGTGGAACGGTGGCAGGAGCATTCCCAATCGATAGCGTTCTAACCGCAGTTGTTTCATGTGTAACTGTGGGACTGGTGATTAGCTTGGTCTACATTTTGATTCTCAAGTTACTTCGAGTCAAAGAAGTAGAGATTCTTTTAGCTCCAGTAGTACGCCTACTGCGTCGCTAAATTTGCCGAGATAAACTAGCCTTACTTGCTTCCCCATCTTTAACGTTCTGGAGTATAAATTGCACGAAGTCATCATCATCGGATCTGGCCCAGCTGGATACACCGCAGGTATTTACACCGGACGTGCTGGATTGAATCCACTACTAATTGCTTCATCTGTCGAAGCCGGTGGTGAACTTATGAAGACCACTGAGGTGGAGAATTACCCTGGCTTCCCAACTGGTTTGCAAGGACCAGAGTTGATGGATGCCTTTAGGCAACAGGCTGAGCGCTTTGGCACAGAAGTACTTCTAGATGACGTAATCGAAGTTGACCTAAAGGGTCCAGTGAAGATTGTTAAGACCGGTGGCGGCAAGACCTTCGAAGCTAAGACAGTCATCCTTGCAACAGGTGCTGCCTACCGTGAGCTTGGTTTGCCTCGTGAAAAAGAGCTAAGCGGTTATGGAATTTCTTGGTGTGCAACTTGCGATGGTTTCTTCTTCAGAGAGAAGACCATTGCTGTAGTTGGTGGTGGTGACTCTGCAATGGAGGAAGCGACATTCCTAACTAGATTCGCTAGCAAGGTTTACTTGATTCACCGTCGTGACTCATTCAAGGCATCAAAGATCATGCAGGAGCGCGCTCTTAACAACCCGAAGATTGAAGTCATCTGGAACACAGAAGTTAGTGAACTTTTGGGTGAAGGAAAACTAACCGGCATCAAGACCAACAACCTAGTTGCTGGCACTCAGAACACACTTGAACTAGATGGGCTTTTCATTGCTATTGGTAATGACCCTCGAGTCTGGTTAGTTGAAAACCAACTAACACTCACACCGGAGAAGTTCATTGAAGTTGATGGCAGATCATCAAAGACAAGTTTGCCTGGTGTCTTCGCAGCCGGAGATGTTATCGACCCAACATATCGTCAAGCCATCACAGCCGCAGGTTCTGGTTGTGTAGCAGCATTAGACGCAGAACATTACCTAAGCAACCTAAAATAGTCTTAACCAATAAGGAGTAATCATGGCAGCAAAAAACGTAACCACCGCAACTTTCCAAGCAGATGTTCTGTCATCAGCTAAGCCAGTTCTAGTAGATTTCTGGGCTGAATGGTGTGGCCCATGTCGTATGGTTTCACCAATCCTTGATGAGATTGCTGGTGAGCACGCTGACAAGATCACAATCGTAAAGGTCAACGTTGACGAAGAGCCGGCACTTGCTCAGCAGTATGGCATCACTTCTATTCCTGCCATGCAGGTGTTCCAGGGTGGGGAAGTAGTCAAGTCAATCATTGGTGCAAAGCCAAAGCCTGCTCTCTTGGCAGACTTGAGCTCATTCATCAACTAAGTTAGTTCTAAGTTAAACGGCTACGGTGCCTATGGTGCCTTAGCCGTTTTTCGTTTAACCCAAGCATGTTTCACGATTAACTAAGAAGGTTCCAATGGCTAAAGATTTATGGTCAGACAGATACGCATCAAGAGCGAACGGATTATCCGCCTCTGAAGTTCGAGCGCTGTTTGCCGTTGTGTCACGTCCAGAAGTTGTTTCGCTTGCTGGTGGTATGCCGTTTGTCCCTGCTCTTCCTAAAGACCGAATGATTGAGAGTTTTCAATCACTTATGTCAGATAGATCTGCGACTGCTTTGCAATATTCGGGTGGTCAGGGAGATCCAACTCTTCGCGAACACATTCAAGAGATCATGTCACTTGAAGGAATCAAATCAGACATCGACAACATCGTTGTCACAACAGGTTCTCAGCACGGTTTGGATTTAGTTTCCTCGCTGTTCTTAGACCCAGGTGATGTAGTGCTTGCTGAAGGCCCAAGCTATGTTGGTGCCCTCGGAGTATTTAGAGCGAGACAAGCTCACATCGAACATGTCTACACAGACAGCAACGGGATTTCTCCTGAAGCTCTTTCACAAACAATCAAAAGAGTTCAGGCAGCAGGTAAAAACATTAAGTTCTTATACCTAGTTCCTAACTTCGCTAATCCAAGTGGTGTGACACTCGCTGCTGAGAGACGTGCACAGATTCTTGAGATTTGTCGCAAACACCACATTCTTGTTTTGGAAGATAACGTCTATGGACTTCTTTACTTTGATGAGAAAGCTCCCGATGCCCTTCGTTCTCTAGATGAAGACGGCGTAATCTACTTAGGTTCATTCTCAAAGATTTTGGTGCCAGGATTCAGAGTTGGTTATGTACTTGCTCCGCCTTCAATCAAAGAGAAACTAGTTCTAGCTAACGAATCAGCTGTGCTTTGCCCAAGTGCCTTCTCTCAGATGATGATCAGCGAATACTTGAGCACAAACGACTGGAAAGCCCAGATTTCAGTGTTTAGAAATGAATACAGAATCCGCAGAGACGCTGCCCTGTCAGCAATGAGTGAATTCCTGCCAGATTTAAAGACAACTCAGCCTGGTGGTGGTTTTTACCTCTGGGTAGATCTGCCAGCTGGTGTCGATTCTAAGAAAATGCTTCCCAAAGCAGTGGAGAATCTAGTTGCCTACACGCCAGGCACAGCGTTCTACGGAAATGGAACAGGTCAAGAGTTCTTGAGAATTTCTTATTCATATCCAACACCTGAAAACATTAGAGTCGGTGTTGAACGCTTAGCGAAAACAATCTCAGCAGAGCTAGCTAAAGTCCAGTAAAAAGTTATCCACAGGTTTTCACAAGAATGTTGGGTATAACCCTGTGGAAAAGCATGTGGATAACCAGAATTTAGACCTGTGGATAATTTTTAGAACTTAGTTTCTTGTCCAAGCTCGGTCAAAATACGCTTCATGTCGTCCACGCTAGCGAAGTCAATCTCAATAGTTCCCTTTTTCAAGCCCAATTTGATTCGCACAGAAGTGTTCAGCTTGTCTGAGAGGCTCTCGGCTAGGGTTTTGAGTGCATCCTGCTTGCCGCCAGGCTTGATCTTGCCCCTCTTGCCAGGCTTCTTCACTAATTCTTCAGTTGCTCGAACAGATAAACCTAGATTGATGACCTTGTCTGCCAATTCGGTCATTCGGTCAGGATCTTCGACGGAAAGAATCGCTCTGGCGTGGCCAGCACTCAATACCCCGGCTGCAACCTTTGATTGAAGAGCTGTAGGAAGCCTTAGGAGGCGAATGGTGTTGGTGATTTGAGGTCGTGAACGTGACAGTTTCTCAGCCAATTGATCCTGTGTGCAGCCATATTCTTCCAAAAGCTGCTGATATGCGCTCGCTTCTTCAATGGCATTGAGGTCGCTTCTGTGAAGGTTCTCAAGAAGAGCGTCTCTAAGCATGTTCTCATCGCCAGTTTCACGAATAACAGCTGGAATCTGAGTGAGTCCGGCTTCTTTAGACGCTCTTAGGCGACGCTCACCCATGATTAGCTCGTACTTATTGACACCATTTTGTTTACCAAGTGAACGAACCGAGATTGGTTGTAGTACGCCGAATTCCTTAACGCTCCCCACAAGCTCAGCAAAATCAGCTGGATCGAAGTTGCTTCGTGGCTGTTTAGCGTTTGGAGTGATGTCGGCGATGTTTAGGTAACCAAAAGTTGCTCCTGGAACAGGAACTAGGTCAACTGGTGCATTGGTTGAGCCACCAAAGAAGACGCTGATTGGATTGCCGTCGGCTGGACGCTCCATGCGGTCTTGAGTGTTTGCCACCTCTGGGATTAGAGCGCCAATGCCTCTACCCAATCCGCCCTTTTTCTCAGCCATGTGATACTCCTCTGTGTGCTATCTCAATTGCTGCTTCCATGTAAGAAATTGCTCCATTTGAGCTTCGATCGTAGTTAATCACTGTTTGTCCGTAGCTTGGAGCTTCAGCAACACCAATCTGACGAGGAATCAAAGTTTGAAGGGTTTGGGTAGGGAAGTGATTACGAACATCGTCAACTACAGCCTGGTTCAACTTAGTTCTTGAGTCATACATGGTCAAAAGGATTGTTGAGAGAGCTAGATCGGAAGAGCACACGTCTG
>CALFOB010000225.1 GCA_937919125.1 uncultured Micrococcales bacterium
TTCTAATCTTCGGTCTGTTCTGGTTCTTGATGTCTAACGCTCAAGGTGGCAACAGCAAGGTTATGCAGTTTGGTAAGTCAAGAGCAAAGCTCTACAACAAGGACATGCCTAAAGTCACCTTTGCTGATGTTGCTGGTGTTGATGAAGCAATTGAAGAACTACAAGAAATTAAAGAATTCCTAAAAGAGCCACAAAAGTTCCAAGCAGTTGGAGCAAAGATTCCTAGAGGTGTTTTGCTTTATGGTCCTCCAGGAACAGGTAAGACTCTTCTTGCTAAAGCAGTAGCTGGTGAAGCAGGAGTTCCTTTCTTCACAATCTCAGGTTCTGACTTTGTTGAAATGTTTGTTGGTGTTGGTGCATCACGTGTTCGTGATTTATTCGAACAAGCCAAGGCAGCATCTCCTGCGATTATCTTCGTAGATGAAATTGATGCTGTTGGTCGTCAGCGTGGAGCTGGTGTTGGTGGCGGTAACGATGAGCGTGAACAAACCCTGAACCAGTTGCTAGTTGAGATGGATGGTTTTGATTCAAAGACAAACGTAATTCTTATTGCAGCAACTAACCGTCCTGATGTTCTTGACCCAGCACTTCTTCGTCCTGGTCGCTTTGATCGTCAGATTGGTGTTTCGGCTCCTGACCTTATTGGTCGTGAACAGATTCTTAAGGTTCACGCCAAGGGTAAGCCAGTTGCAACTGATGTTGATCTAGCAATGGTTGCTAGAAGAACTCCGGGCTTCACTGGTGCTGACCTAGCTAACGTTTTGAATGAAGCTGCATTGCTAACTGCTCGTTTGGGCGAGAAGCAAATCACTAACTCAACTTTGGATGAGTCAATCGATCGTGTTATTGGGGGACCTGCAAAGAAGACTCGTTTGATGCAGGATTCAGAAAGATTGAACACTGCGTATCACGAAGCGGGTCACGCTCTAGTTGCAGCATCACTTAACTACAGCGATCCAGTTTCTAAGGTAACTATCTTGCCTAGAGGTAGAGCACTTGGTTACACCATGGTTCTTCCATTAGAAGATCGTTACTCGGTTACTCGTAACCAGCTACTAGACCAGATTGCTTATGCAATGGGTGGTCGTGTTGCTGAAGAAGTTGTTTTCGGAGATCCAACTACTGGAGCATCTAATGACTTCGAGAAGGCAACATCTATTGCTAAGGCAATGGTCATGCAATACGGAATGTCTAGCCTGGTTGGTTCTGTTGCCTATGGCACAGCAGGTGAAGTATTCATTGGTAGAGACATGGCTAGCACCAAGGAATACAGCGATGTCACAGCTCAGAACATTGATAAAGAGATCAGAACAATCCTTGATGCAGCTCACGATGAGGCCTACAAGGCAATCAATCTAAACCGCAAGGTCTTGGACGCAATGGCTAAAGAGTTGATGGAGAGAGAAACTCTAAACGCTGAAGAGATTGCAGTCATCTTCAAGCCAGTGAAGAAGCTTCCTAAGCGAGCTCAGTGGCTTTCAAAGAAGACCAGACCAAAGCCTAAGGCTGGCCCTATCGCTATTCCTAAGAAGGGTTCAACTGCTTCTAAGAATGCAGCAACCAAAAAGGAAGCAGCGAAGAAGCCAGCTCCAAAGAAATCAACTAGAGCTAAAAAGGCTTAGTTATGGTGGACGCCGAACGCATTAAAAAAGCAGTAGTTGAGCTTATTTCTGCTATCGGTGAAGACCCTAACCGTGAAGAACTAAAAGCAACTCCACAGAAGTTTGCTGATGCATACAGTGGTTTCTTTGCTGGGGTCGGGGTTGACCCTCTAGATGCTCTAAGTGAAACATTCCCTGCTGAACACAATGATGTTGTAATTCTCAAAGACATCGAGCTAGTAAGTATTTGTGAACATCACCTATTACCTTTCACAGGCGTTGCACACATCGCTTATCTTCCAAGTGATCGAGTAATTGGTTTAGGAAGATTGCCTAAGTTAGTTGAAATACTTTCAGCTAGACCACAACTCCAAGAAAACTTAACTGCTCAGATTGCTGACGCATTAGAGCAAGGTTTGGGAACTAGAGGAGTAGTAGTTGTTATTGAAGCAAGACATCACTGTGTTGCATCTCGTGGAGCAAGACAACCAGAAGCTAACACAGTGACTATGGCTACACGTGGTGAATATAGTGAGCCTGCAACAAGAGCTGAAGTTATGGCACTGATCGCAAAATGAAATACAACCCAACTGCTCCTAAGGTAAGACCGCTTGTTATGGGTGTATTGAATACCACCCCAGATAGTTTTAGCGATGGCAATAAATTCCTTGAACTCCAAGCAGCATTAGATCACGCCAAGTTATTGCAGATGTCTGGAGCAGACATCATCGATGTTGGCGGTGAATCAACAAGACCAGGTGCCACTCGTATTTCTGTTGAAGAAGAGCAAGAAAGAGTACTTCCAGTTATTGGAAAGATTGTTGATGCTGATTTAGGTTGTGCTATTTCCATTGACACCATGAATTCTGAAACAGCTCTAGCTGCGGTATTGCTCGGAGCAACAATCATCAACGATGTTTCTGGTGGTCTAGCTGATGAGAACATGTTCAAAGTTGCTGCTGAAACAAAAGCAACTCTAGTTATCTCTCACTGGCGTGGACATGCAGATGTCATGGACACTATGAGTTCGTATCAGAACGTTGCTCTTGAAGTTGCTAATGAACTCAAAGAGAGAGTCGATTCCGCAGTTGCTGCTGGAGTATCTCTAGACAAGATTGTTATTGATCCAGGTCTTGGCTTTGCCAAAGACATGAAACAGAACTGGCAACTGGTAGCCAGATTAGATGAACTAGAAAAGCTAGGGCTACCTATCCTGGTTGGAGCATCACGCAAGAGATTCATCGCAGGAGCTCTAGATCAGGAAGAGCCTAATTCTGTCTCTCATGAGAGACGAGATGTTGCTACAGCTGTCCTCACAGCCCTACTGATGCAGAGAAAGCTCTGGGGAGTTAGAGTCCACAATGTCCTAGCAACTACCGATGCAATCAGCATTGTTGGGGCTTTGCACGAGGGTGAAGCAGATAAGAAGTCTTCCTAGGGCAGAATTGACCTATGCGTCACAAAATATCCATCACCGGCCTTAGAGTCTTTGCGCACCATGGCGTCTTTGACTTTGAGAGGCAAAACGGTCAGGACTTCTATATAGACGCCAGTATTTGGGTTGATGGGGATAAAGCAGCCTTCTCCGATGATCTAAATCACACAGCTCACTATGGTGATTTGGCTAAGGGTTTGGTTGAACTAACTAAGAACAACCCAGTAGATCTATTAGAGACGTTGGCTCAAAGACTCTTGGACTATGCATTGAACTTCGGTGGGGGCAAAGTCCTAAAGGCAAAGATTACAGTTCATAAGCCAGGAGCACCTATCCCTTATGAATTTGAAGATGTAAGCATCACCGTTAAAGCTAAGAGACCTAACTAATGACAACAGCTGTCATAGCTCTTGGAAGTAATTTAGGCAATCGACGCAATTGGCTTATCAAAGCTCTGTCTCTTATCTCAACCACTCAAGATGTTTATCTGACAAATATATCTCCGATTGTTGAATCAAAAGCTTTGACCTTAGCTG
>CALFOB010000226.1 GCA_937919125.1 uncultured Micrococcales bacterium
TATTGATAAAGACGTGGCTCCTGGAAGATTAGTTCCTGATGCCTCACTTGTTGCGGCTGTGAAGGCAGCTCCAAGATCAAGATCAGAACTTGCCAGCCTAAAAACTTTCTCTGGAAGAGCTAGCCGCTCTTTCATAGACACCTGGTGGAAAGCTATCGAAGACGGAAACCATACTAAAAACCTGGTTGAAGTAAGACCAAAGGCAGTAGGAATCCCTAACCATAGAAACTGGCTGCAGAAGTTCCCTGAAGCCCATGCTCGCCTTATTGCTTCCAAGGAATTCCTTGCCAAGCTTTCTGAAGATGTGAAGATTCCTCAAGAGAACATCTTGAACCCAGAAGCTATGAGACAGATATGTTTTGAATTACCCGAGCCATTGAATGCAGAAACACTCACTCAAGCTCTCAAAGCAAGGTTAGTTAGAGACTGGCAAATTGACTTACTTCAAGAAGGGCTACTAAATGCAGTGTCAGCAAAGCCAAAGCCTGAACCAACTGTTGAACTAGATAGTGCTTCTTGAGTCTTTGCTAGGTTCGTCAATCTGCTTAGCGTGAGGAACTCTAGAGCCTAGAACCTGAGCAACAATCTCCTGAGCAATGTCCTGAGCCTTTAGACCAACGCGATCTAGAATCTCATCTCTTGATGCGTGCTCCAAGAATTCGTCAGGAAGACCGAGTTCATTCAATGCTGTGTCAATCTGAGCAGCTCTTAGATCCTGTCGGATTCTTGTACCAATTCCACCAACTCTTACACCGTCTTCAAGCGTCACAACTAAACGGTGATGGCTAGCTAGATCTAGGACACTCTTACGAACTGGAACAACCCATCTTGGGTCAACTACTGTTGCTCCAATTCCGTGAGCTGATAGAAGTTCTGCAACTTTCAAAGCAACAGGTGCCATTGCACCAACGGCAACAAGCAAGACATCTTTAGAAGGGGCTTCAGCTAAGACATCAACGCCATCAGGAAGTCTTCTAAGCTCCTTGATTTCAACAGGAGCAACACCCTTAGGGAATCTAATTACTGTTGGTGAATCATCAATAGCAATTGCTTCAGCAAGCTCTTCGCGAAGTCTGATTGCATCTCTTGGAGCTGCGATTTCAATACCAGGAACAATCTGCAATAGAGCTAGATCCCACATACCGTGATGTGATGCTCCATCAGGACCTGTCACACCAGCTCTGTCTAGAACAAAAGTTACTCCAGCGTTGTGCAGGGCAACATCCATAAGAATCTGATCAAATGCTCGGTTCGCGAATGTTGCGTAGATCGCGACCACTGGATGCAATCCACCGAATGCTAGACCAGCACTTGATGTAACGGCATGCTGCTCGGCAATACCAACATCGAAGACTCGGTTCGGGAATGCTTTTGCAAACTTATGCAACCCAACAGGAATGAGCATCGCTCCAGTAATTCCAACAACACGTTCGTTAGCTCTTGCAATCTCTAGAACTTCATCCGCAAAAACAGAAGTCCATGACTTTCCTGATGAAGACTCAAGTGACTTTCCTGTCTTTGGGTCAATCTGCCCAACAGCGTGATACTGGTCATTCACATCATCTTCAGCCAGAGTGAAGCCTCTACCCTTTTGAGTAATTGCGTGCACAATCACAGGAGCTCCATATTGCTTTGCTTGGCGCAGAGCTTGCTCCATTGCTTCTTGATCATGTCCATCAATAGGACCGATGTATTTGAGATCTAGATTAGGGAACATGCTCTTCGGGGTAAATGTTCCAAGAAGACCTTTACCAGCACCTCTAATGGTTGAGTAAGCAAGACGTCCTAGAGGACCAAACATTGAGAAGAACTTCTTTGAAGCACGATATGCGCGCTTATAGAAAGATTCTGTTCTGAAATCATTTAGATACTTAGCAAGACCACCGATAGTTGGCGAATAAGAACGCTCGTTATCGTTAACAACGATTACAAGTTTTAGGTCATCGCTAGAAGCAATATTATTCAGCGCTTCCCATGACATACC
>CALFOB010000227.1 GCA_937919125.1 uncultured Micrococcales bacterium
GCTTTCACAGCTCCTCACGTAAGCATCTTTGTTGACGTTGATGCAACTCGCACAATGGAATATGTAAAGCGACTGAAAGCAAGCGCAGACTTTGCTGGAGTGAAAGTAACTCCACTTTTGATTATGGCTAAGGCAATGATCTGGGCAGCAAGAAGAAACCCAACTGTTAACTCAACATGGACCGACACAGAAATCATCGTTCACAACTACGTGAACTTTGGTGTTGCTGCTGCAACTCCAAGAGGTTTGATTGTTCCTAACGTTAAAGATGCAGACAAGATGTCAATGCTTGAACTAGCGATGGCTCTAGAGAAACTTGCTGCAACAGCACGTGAAGGTAAAACAACTCCAGCTGATATGGCTAACGGAACAATTACTGTCACCAACATTGGTGTCTTCGGTGTTGACACAGGAACTCCAATTCTGAATCCTGGTGAAGTTGGAATTGTTGCCCTAGGTTCAATCAGACCAAAGCCTTGGGTTGTCGACAATGAAATTCTTATTCGTCAGGTAACAACCATTGGTGCAACATTTGATCACCGTGTAGTTGACGGTGACGTTGCTAGCCGATTTGTTCAAGATGTCGCGTCTGTCATGGAAGAACCAGCACTTTTGCTAGATTAATATTGCGTTCCCATGGGGGGAATCGGAAGGAGTAATCATGAGTAATCAATTCGAATCCGGAAAAGCAAGCACAATGCCAGTTTGGGCAATGGTCCTAAGCATCCTGCTTCCACCAGTAGGAGTAGTGATTGGGCATGTTGCGCTTAGGTACATGCAAACTGGTGAAATCAGTTCAGTAAACAAGGGGCTCGCGACAGCAGCTGTGACGGTGGGATGGATTCTGACAGGGATTATTGTTGGGTTTGCGCTGCTTATATTGCTACTCATCGTCGGCTTGCAGTCATTCTTCGGTTCGCTCACATACAGCTAAATGACGGCTGTGCCTGACATCTACAAACCTTGAACTCTGAATAGGATTAATCACAAGTAAAGTTCCCGTAGGGAGAAGAAAGTAGGAACCATGAGTAACGTAACTCCACAAAATAACCAGCCAGCGAGCGACAGCGCTCTTCCAGTTCTAGCGCTAGTTTTTGCCTTCCTTATACCAATTGCCGGTGCAATCATTGGGCACATTGCTCTTGGTCAGATGAACAGAGGTCAGATCGTTGACACCAACAGAAGCTTGGCTAAAGCTGGGGTTATCTTGGGCTGGGTATTCACCGGTCTAACCGTTCTAGCCATTATTTTCTACGTCGGATTGTTCTTTTGGGTAGTCGATTCAGGCTACGAACCGTACATGTAACTAATTGCTATTGAAATTCATTATCAATAAGGGTATATTGGTTCCAACACTTTAGTTTGGAGACCACAATGAATTGGATTCACTTAGCAGCAAGCCATGTCGAAGAAGCACATGGTCTATGGGAAGAAGCTTGGGCTATCTTTACCGATCCCAGCCACATCTTGGCTGAACTTGGCTGGACCATAATCCAGGATGTCTTTGTAATTTGGCTTGCATACGGGATTCTTTTCAAGAAGGTCATTTTGCCTAGGCTCAGACACGAAATCCACAAGGAAATCGATGAAGAGCACAACATAAAGCATGACGACAAGTAATTCCAACCCAGCAAGAAGGCAAACCTGGCAGAAAGACGCTGTTCTTCATGCTCTGGGTAAGGCTGAAGGCTTTGTCTCAGCCCAGCAGCTGCATAAGCAGCTAACTCAGCATGGATCTGTCATTGGTTTGGCAACTGTTTATAGGACCTTGAACTCTCTAGTTGCCGATGGGCTAGCTGACTCCCTTGTAAATGCAGGGGAAAGCCTGTTTAGGGACTGCTCTAAAGACCACCATCATCACCTGATCTGTAATGACTGTGGGGTAGCAGTGGAAATAGAGGCCAAGCAGGCTGAAGAGTGGGCCAGCAAGGTAGCAATAGACAATGGTTTTACCGATGTTTCCCACACAATCGACATATTCGGTACCTGCAAGAAATGCTCTACTAAATAGTCAAATTTGTTGATACTGGGACTTGCACATAGGTACTAAACAGGTCTAAACTTGAGCAGTTGCCCGAAATCTTCGGGTTTTACAAACCGGTCATTTTTAGACCATCCATCATTTTTATAAACGGAGGAAGCCGATGTCTGCTTACTGCCAGGTCACAGAGACCCGTCCGCAGTTTGGACACGCTGTTTCGCACGCTCAGAACAAAACTAAGCGTCGTTTCAACCCAAACATTCAGAAGCGCACATACTTCGTGCCTTCACTAAAGCGCAATGTAACTCTTCAGCTGAGTGCACGTGGCATCAAGGTAATTGACGCTCGTGGCATCGAAGCAGTTGTTGCTCAAATCCTTGCCCGTGGCGAGAAGATCTAAGGAATAGACAATGGCTAAAGACAGAGACATTCGTCCGATCATCAAGCTTCGTTCGACAGCTGGTACCGGTTACACATACGTAACTCGTAAGAACCGTCGTAACGACCCAGACCGTATCGTGCTAAAGAAGTACGACCCAGTTGTGCGTCAGCACGTTGAATTCCGCGAGGAGCGCTAAGAATGGCTAAGAAGAGCAAGATTGCACGAAACGAACAGCGCAAGGTTGTCGTTGAGCGTTACGCAGCAAAGCGTCTAGAGCTAAAGAAGGCTTTGGTTGACCCAAACTCAACAGACGAACAGCGTGAAGCTGCACGTCTAGGTCTACAGAAGCTTCCTCGTAACGCATCTCCAACACGCGTACGTAGCCGCGATGCAATCGATGGCCGCCCACGTGGTGTTCTGAGCAAGTTCGGTGTTTCTCGTGTTCGTTTCCGCGACATGGCACACAAGGGCGAGCTTCCAGGTATCACCAAGTCTTCTTGGTAATCCTTTAGTTTTCTAGAGATCCGCTGTCTTTCGACAGCGGATTTTCTGCTTTAAGGGCCAAAATCCGCTTATTCACAGGGATTTTTGCCAAATAGTTATCCGCAACACGCCGAAACCCTAATAAACACGCGGGATATAGGCGTATAGGGTGAATACGAAGTTCCAAAACGAATCTTTACTAAGTCCAGGAGGACAACATGTCAGCACTAAACAAGAGCGAGCTAGTAGCCGCTATCGCAAGCCACACCGGTGAGTCACAGGCAGCAGTCAACCGTATCGTTGACGCTTTCTTCGAGACCATCGCAGCAACAGTCGCTAAGGGCGACAAAGTAACCATCCCAGGCTGGTTGTCAGTTGAGAAGGGTTTCCGTGCAGCACGTGCAGGCCGTAACCCACAGACTGGTGCAACAATCCAGATCGCAGCTTCTAACACCGTTAAGGTTTCAGCTGGAAGCAAGCTAAAGGCAGCTGTTAAGTAATCTTTAGTTACACAAGCAGACGACGCACTTCGGTGCGTCGTTTTGCTTTAACTTAGGCTTGTTCAATGACCACAATCAAAACTATTAATTGGGTAGCTGTTACTTCCCTATTAATAGTCGGCACAGCTCTTGGTTTGATTGTTGGAATGTTTACCGGTGGTGCCGCATCACCAAGTGAATTGGGAGACACCGGCGAAGTACTTCGCTGGGGAACTCCAACATTTAGATCCATCAACAACATCGCTCAAGCGATCACAATTGGATCATTAGTTTTCGTTGCCTTCTCACTCGGTGAGAAGAGTAAAGCCTTTACAAAAACTCTTTCTGTTGCTGCTATTGCTGCAGCTGTTTGGGCCTTATCAGGCACTGCATATTTACTTTCAACTTTCCTAATGGTCACCGGATCAGAAGTTTCAGTGGGTCAAAGCTTCACTGAGCAATTGTTTGTTTTCATTACAGACATTGAGCTTGGGCAAATGCTTGCACTAAACATTGTCGGTGCTTTTGTCTTATCTATCGCAACGCTTCTGGTTAGAAAACTTTTCACGGTTGCACTGTGTGCAGGTATTGGTTTTCTATCACTTGTTCCTGTTGCATTGAGTGGACATGCTGCTGGTTCGGCATCTCACGGGATGGCAGTGAACTCTCTTGGTCTTCACCTTGTTGGTATCAGTATCTGGGTCGGTGGACTTGTAGCAATTGTTGTTGCATACAAAGCAGACCAAAGTATTTCTATCGTGAAGAGATATTCATCTATCGCACTTATTGGTTTTGGTTTAGTAATTGTTTCGGGTTTTGCATCAGCACAGATTCGTATCGGTACTTTAGAGAATCTCTTTGGCACAGGTTATGGACAAGTTGTAATCCTGAAGACATTAGCATTTGTTCTTTTAGGAATCATTGGAGCATTCCACAGAAGAAGACTTATTGGAGTTTTGGATACTCAACCAAGAAAGTTTTGGCAGTTAGTCGCAGTTGAGTTTGTGATCTTTGGAATTGCTATTGGATTGGGTACCGCTCTTGCAAGAACAGAGAATCCAATTTCTGAATTACCGGTTGGCATACTAACACCAGCTGAGATTCTTACTGGGGCAAAGCTTCCTCCAGAGCCGGGCATGTGGACATGGGCTACTACATTCAAGCCAGACATTCTTTGGCTGTTGATCTGTGCAGCGTTAGCTGGGTTCTATCTGGTTGGTGTTTGGAGATTAAAGCAACGAGGTGATAGTTGGTCTTGGACTAGAACTGCTTCATGGCTTGCAGGCGTCAGCCTTCTTGCTTATGTAACTAATGGTTACTTCAGTGCTTACGAGCAATATCTATTTAGTGCCCACATGCTCTCTCACATGCTCCTAGCAATGGGAGTTCCTGTTCTTCTAGTTCCCGGTGCTCCGGTTACTTTAATCTCAAGAGCGGTTGCTAAACGTAAGGATAATTCACGCGGTGTTAGAGAGTGGATCTTGTGGGCAGTTCAAACTAAGTACGCTCAATTCATTTCTCATCCTTTGGTAGCAGCAACCATGTTTGCTAGCTCCCTTGTTGTTTTCTACTTCACACCTATCTTTGGTTGGGCAACAAGAGAACACATTGGCCACCAGTGGATGATTGTTCACTTTGTCATTACCGGCTATTTATTCGTTCAAGCCATCATCGGAATAGACCCAGGACCATCAAGGTTTGCTTATCCTCAGAGACTGATACTCATGATTGGAACTCTTGCGTTCCATGCATTCTTTGGTCTTGCTGTTATGACCTCAACTACCCTGCTGCTACCTGATTGGTTCGGAGCTATGGGTAGGACTTGGGGAGATAATCCGCTACTTGATCAACAAACTGGAGGAGCTATTGCCTGGGGCATAGGAGAGCTTCCGACTGCTGCAATTACTTTGATTGTTGCCTTCCAATGGGCAAGAGCAGATGCCAGAGATGCCAAGAGGCTAGACAGAGCTAGCGATAGAGGTGGCAACGAGGATTTGGCTGAATACAACCGTATGCTTGACGCTCTGGCCAAAAGAAAACAAGATCCAAGGAACTAATTGTCAACGCTAAAACTTTCTAAAGAACAACTTGCTCTCTATCAATACATAGAGAAAGATGGCCAAACAGTTTTCGTAACCGGTAGAGCTGGAACTGGTAAATCAACCTTGTTGGGATATCTCAGAGATAACACCGCGCAGAAAGTTGTAGTTTGTGCTCCTACTGGAGTAGCTGCCTATAACGTTGGTGGAATTACAATTCATTCGCTATTTGGTTTTCCTTTTGGAGTTCTAACCGCAAGTGATGTTGCTAAGCACCTTGGTAGAAGACAACGTGAAGTCCTTAGAGAAATAGACATGCTCATCATCGATGAAGTGTCCATGGTTTCAGCAAACCTAATGGATGCAATCGATGTTGCTTTGAAGGTTGCAAGAGGAAAACCAAAGGTTCCATTCGGTGGCTGCAAAGTAGTTATGTTTGGTGACCCATATCAGTTAGCACCAGTTCCTGCCAGAGGAGAAGAACTAGCAAAGCTCTATGAAATGGAATACAGATCTCAGTGGTTCTTTGATGCAAAGGTTTGGTCGAGTGAACGCATGGAGATTTTTGAACTAGTAGAAATCTTTAGACAAAGAGATCCTGAATTCAAGCAAATACTTAACTCAATTCGTGTTGGTGAAGTTACTCAAGAAATTGTTGACAAGATCAACGCAGCTGGAAATAGATTCCCACCGCATGAAAATGTAATTCGACTAGCCACAGTTAACAGCACCGTTGATGCAGTTAACTTTGCGAGATTGCAAACCTTACAAACCGAAGAGAGAGTATTCAAGTCATCCTTTGCATCAGGTGATGCAAGTTCATTTGGTTCCACACTCCCTGCTGAATCAGAACTACATCTAAAAGTTGGTGCTCAGGTTATGTTCATCAAGAACGATGATCAGAAACCAATCAAGAACTCAGAAGGCACCATGAGCTGGAGATGGGTTAACGGAACTATTGGAAAAGTAGTTTCTTTTGGTGAAGGTAATCAAGTCCTTGTTGAAGCGGATAATGAGATTCACACCGTAGGTATGAGCACCTGGCAAAAGGTGCGTTACCTAGTTGAAGAAGATTTCAATGAAGAAACAGGAAAGTTTGTCGAAACTCTAGTGCCTGAAATACAAGCTGAGTTCAGACAAATACCTTTGCGTCTTGCTTGGGCAGTAACCGTTCACAAATCTCAAGGGCAGACCTACGATGAAGTAACAATCGATATGGGTAGTGGAGCTTTCTCATCAGGGCATACATATGTTGCATTGAGCAGAGTGAGATCTCTTGAAGGACTTTATCTAACCAAGGCAATCAGGTTGAAAGATATCCAAGTTGACCCAACAGTTGTTGAGTTCATGAGTGGAGCTAGAAGCCTCGTGGATGAAGACCCTCTGGGCTAAGAGTTCAACCACCAGTTGATTGGCTGCTCCACTCGATGGCCCCACCAGGTCTCGTTATGTCCTGTTCCAGGCCATAGTTCAGCACGGTAGTTCACATCTCTTGACCAACCCGCTTTGTCCATAGCCTCAACAAACTTGAAGTGCCATTGGAAGTAAGAAGCATCAAGCTCAATGTTTCCGCAGTCACTATAAACACGGACTGAACCAGGCTTACCTAGACCCTTGATCATGATGTCAATCAGCTCCTGCCCACCTAAAGGCCAGCTTGTTGATAGAGCTAGAGCGGTACCAAATACCTCTGGATGCCTCATGACACCATATAGAGTCGCTATTCCACCAAGGCTTGCTCCCATCTGAGCAGTTCTTTCAGGGGAGAGCTTTAGCGAATAACGTCGAGCAATCTCAGGCACTAACCTCAGAGCCAGCATGTCTTGGTATTGATTACCTTTGTAGTCAATGTCAGTTGGGCGATGAATAGGGTCAACTTGGTTCAGTAGCTCTGGATGAGCTTTCAAGATGTCTTCAGGTATTAGTTCATTCATTCGAAGAGAGTCATCTATTCTGTGGACTCCAACAAAGATTGGCAGTCTGCCATTAACAGCAACTACCCGCCCACTAGCAATAGCTTCGGGGATCCCCCAGTTTTGTGCATTCCAGGTCTTATCTTTCTCCATAAGGAAGTTGCCGCCATCGTGAGCAACAACTAAAGGAGTAAGTTCGTCCATGGACTCAGGTACCCAAACATCAATGCGTCTGCCTTCAAATTCAAATGTCTCAATACTCCCCTTTGTTGAAGGATTTCCAACTGGAACGTTATGGACTCGGCTTGATGTTTTGGTGGCACTGTTTGCTCCTCTTTCCAACTTAGAAAGATGTAATTCACGCATTGCTAACCAGAAAGGAAATACAAAAGCTATTGCAGTTATGAAGCTTGACAGCGCATACCAAGCAATGTTCTTCATTCCAATACGTTTTGACTCAATAAACATGAATGGAACAGCAGCGAATGCTGTTATGAACAGATCCAAGGCAAGAACTAGATCAACTTCTGAACCAAACCATGAACCAAAGTAGTCCTGAGCTTTCATGATAGCTATTGTGTTGAAGTACCAAGCGGTCACTAATCCAACACCTGCAACTACAAAGTAGAAAGTTGCTCTCTGGTTCCTGTTAATTTTCTTCAAGTGGATTTCTTCCCTAGGTAAATAATTTAGACTTGAGCAAATGAGACCTCTTTCCAATTTTGTCATTGCCCGCAGCAAACTTTCACTCTTTGGCTTTATAGCCCTTATCTTGCTGTCCCTAATCGGTGGTGTTCAGGCTTTCGGAAACCTATCGGGTGGCGGATACACCAACCCAGGCTCTGATTCAGCGAAAGTAGCTGACATCTTGGTAAAAGACTTCAATCTCAATGAACCAGAGGTTGTTCTCATCGCAGACATGGGCAGAAGTGTTGATGACCCAGAGTCAGCAAAGATCGGTGGTTTAGTAACCAAGGCTCTAGAAAAGGTAGAGGGCGTTGACAGTGTTAGCTCCTACTACTCTCTAGGAAGCCCATCAAGCCTTCGTTCAACAGACGGTAAGGCAACCTACTTCTTCGTTGAATTAGACCCAGATGCCTCAATGACTGAAGTTTCTGGTGTTATTCAGGACAAGTTCACTGGTAAAAACTATGGGGCAACTCTTTATGTTGTTGGTGTTGGGGCTGTAACAAGTGAGGTGAATCACACAATTGAGGCAGATCTAATCAAGGCTGAGTCAATTGCCT
>CALFOB010000228.1 GCA_937919125.1 uncultured Micrococcales bacterium
TTATCCAAACTCTTTTGATTTCTCGTGTCCCCTGGCTTGAAAAAATTTATGGGCATGATCGAGCAACTCTGACTCACAAGCGTCTTGGTAAGCCAATTCTATATTTAGTAATTGTTCACTTTGTTGCCGTTGTCTGGTCTTACGCACTTGCAGATTCTAAGAATGTTGTTGACGAGCTTTTTGGAATGATTGCGACAATTCCTGATCTACTAACTGCAACCATTGCGTTTGCTCTAATGATTATCGTTGTCGTTACTTCAATCAAGATTACAAGAAGCAGAATTAGTTACGAAGCATGGTATCTTGTTCACATTTTTGCCTACGGTTCCGTTATGTTAGCAATTCCTCACCAAATCAAAGTAGGTACCGATATTGCGGGCAAGCCTCTTGCTGAATTCTTTTGGATAACCGCTTACCTTTTCGTTGGATTAAACATCCTTTGGTTCAGACTTCTTTCTCCGATTGTCCTTTCAATGATTCATGGTTTGAAGGTCAGCGAAGTAGTAAGAGAATCCAGTGATGCCACTTCTATTTACATTGCAGGGAGAAACCTAAGCAAATTCCGTGCAAAGTCTGGACAATTCTTCATTCTGAGAATCCTGACTAAAAAACAATGGTGGAGAGCTCACCCGTTTAGTCTGTCCGCTGCTCCAACAGATAAACAAATTAGGTTTACCATTGGGAATCGAGGCGATGACACAGCTTTGCTGCAACACATTGAGCCTGGCACTCGAGTAATTCTTGAAGGACCTTATGGAGTCTTCACTGAAGACAAGAGAGTGCAAGATCAAGTCGTGCTAATAGCAGCGGGAATTGGAGCTCCCCCGATTCGTGCACTAGCAGAATCAATTGCGGCAGATCCAGGAGAGGTTTCAATCATTTACCGAGTTCGCAGCAAGAATGATGCAGCTCTTGCCGAGGAGCTCACCAAGATAGCTGAGCGACGCGGTTTCGAATTGCACATTCTTGATGGATCTAGAAGGTTTGAATCCTCTTGGTTACCTCAAATTGGGGATGAGCACCTTTCTGACGATGAAAAGCTTGTTGCTCTCTGTCCTAAAATTGCCAAGTCAGATGTTTATATTTGTGGTCCATCAGCTTTCACCCACACCGTTGAGAAATCTCTAAAACTTGCTGGAACACCTAATAGCCAAATACATTCAGAGGAGTTTGCCTGGTGAGAAAATCAAGCCAAGTACTAATGGGAGCGCTATCCCTTACCGCTGTTGTTGTTGGCCTAGATATTGGCGCTAACGCGAAGCCAAGCGGGATATTCACTCCTATCCCAACTGATACTCCAACAACGACCCCAACTAAGCCTGGTCCTAGCCCAACTGTGACGGCTCCAACCACTACTCCGACCCCTAAACCAACACCGAGCCCAACCAAGCCGAACCCAAAGCCGACCACCTCAACACCAAAACCAAAGCCGACCACCCCAACACCAAAACCTACCCCGCCGCCAGCCACAACAATTAGCCATCAGAGTGCTGTGGTGAACTACCGCTTTGGATCAGTTCAATTAACTGTGACTAAAACCGGCTCAACCATCACTGATATCACCATGGACTTGGCTGGCGCTACCAACGGCAGAGGTTCTTCATTCCCTTACCTAATTTCACTTGCTATAAGTGCTCAGAGCGGTAGTTTTGATACGTCAATGATGAGCGGTGCTACATACTCAACAAACGCATTCATGCAAGCTCTGAATAATGCCCTTTCAAAGTTCTAAACATGACTGAAGTAAAAGAATTTCGTCGTACGGAATTTTGCATGGGAACGGTATTTCGGTTTATTGGGAGAACTGATAAAGATGTTTCAGTCGCATTGGAACAAGCAGTTGCGATCTTGCACGAGGCTGACACGATTTTCAGTTTGTATAAACCGGAATCTCCCCTTAGCAAACTAGCTCGCGGAGAAACTTCAGTTGCTCAATCCCCAGAAGTTGTTGAACAAGTTTGGCAACTTTGTGAGAAATGGAATATTGAAACCGAAGGTTGGTTTAACGCCTTCACACTTGAGCACACATTTGACCCATCTGGTTTAGTAAAAACTTGGGCAGCTGAAAGAGCGGCGCAGCACCTAGAGGATTCAGGTATCCACGACTTTGCAATGAATGCTGGGGGTGACATCCGTCTTTCAAAAGGGATAGAACCTGGCTTCGCTAGGCGAATCGGAATTTCTAAGCCAATCACTATCGCGAACCCGGATGCTGGAGTGCTAACTGTTGTAGATCTTAATGGAACTGACTTTAGAGCGGTTGCAACTTCTGGAACGGCCGAACGTGGTGAACACATTTGGAATCCAAAAGCGAACTCTTGGGCCAATGAGTTAGATCAGGTAACCGTAGTAGCTGAAGATTTAGTAACAGCGGACATTTGGGCAACAGCGATATTTGCTGCGGGTCATCAGGGATTGTCATTAGCTCAAAGACATAGCGAAGAACATTCATTTCAAGCTCTTGTAGTTGAGAACTCTTCAGAACTTAGTTCGACAAAAGGATTTGAGAAACTACTTAATCCAGTTTGATGGTGCTGGTTCTTTACCCTTAGGAAGAGCTGCGGCTTTATTCCAAGCAATTACCCATTCCGGAAGAACTGGTACAGGTGCGCTCCATCCTCCAGCTAATTCATTTATTTCATCTGGAGTTGGAGTTCCCTTAGGGGACTTTAGGAATCTGAGCTTCACAACTGCTTCAGCATAGATTTCACCTTTGACTACAAAGCGTTGTCCAACAAAGAAAGCCTGCTCATCCCAACCAAGAACTTTGGTTTCAATCTGAAACTTCAGCCAAGGTGTTAGAGATTTTCTGAAGGTAATAGTCTCCTGAACAACCACGGGATGAACTTTGTGTTTCTTTAGCTTCTGCCAAGTTCGAGCACGCTTCAAGAGATCAAATCGAGCTAGATCCAACAGGGTTAGATAAATGCCATTGTTCATGTGGAGGAAGATGTCGATATCTGTCGGCCACACTCTAAATGAACGGATACTGGCATCGCCTGGCACAAGCTTGCTACGCCAGCGCCAACTTAGATGAGCCCATAACAGGCGGAACCAAAGCTTCACTTATTTACTGTTGCTTACCAAATAGAAACGCGCTTGTCAGGCTCTAGCCACATCGCATCGTTCTCTGTGACATCAAATGCCTCATAGAAAGAATCGAAGTTACTTGCAACCTGATTGCAGCGGAATTCGCTTGGTGAGTGCGGGTCAGTAGCTAGACGCTGAATCGCAATAGCTTCTCTTGACTTACCTCTCCAGATAAGACCCCATGACATGAAGAATCTCTGAGCTCCAGTTAGTCCATCGATTACTGGTGGCTCTTCGCCCTTAAGGCTCATTAGGTATGCCTTGTAAGCAATTGTGATTCCACCAAGGTCACCGATGTTCTCACCAATAGTAAGAGCACCATTTACTTTGTATTCTTCACTCAAACCTTCAGGAGTTAGTTCGTCATACTGAGCAATAAGTTGCTTTGTTAGTTCTTCGAAAGCTGCACGGTCTTCATCGGTCCACCAAGAAACAAGTGCACCGTCTCCGTCATACTTTGATCCCTGGTCATCAAAACCGTGCCCAATTTCGTGACCAATAACTCCACCGATACCACCGAAGTTAACTGCATCGTCAGCATCCAAACTAAAGAACGGTGCCTGCAGAATTGCTGCAGGGAAAACGATTTCGTTGAAACCTGGGTTGTAGTAAGCGTTAACTGTCTGAGGAGTCATGTGCCACTCTTCGCGATCTAGTGGAGCACCGATCTTTGCTGACTCATGAGCTAACTGCCAAGCAGATGAACGGTTGATGTTTCCAACCAAATCATTTCTGTCAATGACTAGAGCAGAGTAGTCCTTCCACTTGTTTGGGTAACCAATCTTTGGGTTGAACTTAGAAAGCTTAATCAAAGCCTTCTTCTTGGTCTCTTCAGTCATCCAAGTTAGGTTTGTGATGCTCTCGCGGTAAGCCTCGATCAACCAGTGGACTAGTTCATCCATTTTCTCTTTAGCTGCTGGTGGGAAGTGCTTAGCAACATAGATTTCTCCAACTGCTTCACCAAGTGCACCTTCAACAAGCTGAACTCCACGCTTCCAACGTGCGCGCATCTCTGGCTGACCGGTAAGAGTCTTGCCGTAGAAATCAAAACGTGTGTTAACAAAGTCATCACTTAGGTATGGAGCAGTTGAGTTAATAACCTGCCACTGCAACCACAACTTAACTGCATCAAGGTTTCCCTCGTTGTATACAGAATCCAATCCCTCAAAGAATGAAGGGGTCATTACAACGCTTTCAAAAAGAATCTTTGAATCTAGTTGCATTCCCTTAAGGTAAGCGTCCCAGTCAAATGTTGGAGTCATCTTCTTTAGGTGCTCGTAAGTAATTAGGTTGTAAGTCTTTTCTGCATCACGAGTTTCAACAACATTCCAGTGCAGCTTTGAAAGGTTTGTTTCAAAGTTCATGATGGTCCGTGCATCTTTATCTGCATCGGCTGCTGACCAACCTGCGTGCTGCAACATGTTTGAGATGTAAGGAACGTAGGCATCTCTATATGCTGCGTATTTCTCATCGTGGTAGTAAGACTCATCAGGTAGACCTAGTCCACCTTGATACATGTTAACTAGGTAACGCTCTGGGTTACCTGGATCATTGTTGACATACATGCCGAAGATTCCGCTAACAACTCCACGCTCTAGTTCACCTAGAAGATGTGTAATTCCAGAGAAGTCTGTTGCTGCAATGCGAGCAAGGTCTGCAGCAATAGGAGCTGCACCAAGTTCATTAGCTCTTGCCTCATCTAGGAAAGATGCGTACATGTCACCAATCTGTTGGCTAACACCTGGCTTTGAGTTTGCTTGTGCTTCTTCAAGGATTGCCTTCACTGCATCTTCAGAGTCATCACGGAGCTTATAGAAAGAACCGTGCACAGCCTGATCGGCTGGAATCTCCTCGTTCTTTAGCCAATCACCATTGGTGTGGCGGAAAAGGTCGTCCTGTGGACGAACGCTGTGGTCGAAACCGTGGGTGTTAATTCCTTTAATGTCAGTCATGTGGCAATTCTAAGGCTGTTGAGAGCCCTTAGATATCTCTAAACTTAGAAGCGTGGAATTACAAAAAATTATCCTTTACTACGGCTTCACTCCTATCTCGGACCCGGAGGCTGTAAAGCTATGGCAGCAGAACCTCTGCGAAAGCCTTGGCTTGAAGGGCCGTATCCTGATTTCTAAGCACGGGATCAACGGAACCCTCGGTGGCGACATGTCTGCCCTAAAGAAGTATGTAAAGACCACTAAGCAATACACAGGTTTCAGGAAGATTGACTTCAAGTGGTCTATGGGTAAGGGAAATGACTTCCCACGCCTTAAGGTCAGAGTTCGTAATGAACTGGTGGCCTTCGACGCCCCAGATGCCATCAAGGTAACTGAAAAAGGTGTCATTAATGGTGGCAAACACCTAAAGCCTGCTGCAGTTGACCAGCTTGTAGCTGAAAGAGGCGACGAAGTCGTTTTCTTTGATGGCAGAAACGCTTTTGAAGCAGCTATCGGTAAGTTCAAGAACGCTATCGTTCCAGATGTTCAAACAACTCACGACTTTGTTGCTGAAATTCAGAGTGGTAAGTATGACGACATTAAAGATCGTCCTGTAGTTACCTACTGCACAGGTGGAGTTCGCTGCGAAATATTGAGTGCAATCATGATTGAGAACGGATTTAAAGAGGTCTACCAGATTGATGGTGGAATAGTTAGATACGGAGAGAGCCAAGGAGATAAGTCTCTATGGGAAGGCTCGCTCTATGTATTTGATGATCGCCTAAACATTGACTTCACCCCTGATGCAAAAACCATTGGTAAGTGTGAGAAGTGTGAAGGACCAACATCTACTTTCCGCAACTGTCTATTCCTTGGTTGCCGCGACTTGATTCTTCTCTGTGATGACTGCAACGCAGATCCAGCTAACCTGGTCCACACAGACCAACACACCAGAGGTAAGCGTCGCCAACAAGTTGGCTAAATAAAAATTACAAGAATTAACAAAATAAACCCCAGGTTT
>CALFOB010000229.1 GCA_937919125.1 uncultured Micrococcales bacterium
ACTTATCCGCAGCCATTGCACTGGCCAATGACAAACGTCGCGCTAGGAAAACTAAAAACATTGTTGATGGGCCAGACCTAGCAACCAACTACAAACCTGATGTTGTTTCCTAATGGAAGAACAACTCGCACCATCAGAAAGATTCGCTAGGGCAAAAAAGAACAAAGAGAATCCAAGTCTTGAAAGTTTTAAGCAACTTCTTAAGTTCCCTTTGGATGACTTTCAAGAAAAGTCTTGTCGAGCGCTAGCCGAAGGACAAGGTGTTCTAGTAGCAGCTCCTACCGGTGCCGGTAAGACAATCATTGGCGAGTTCGCTATTCACTTGGCAGTTGAGAAGAACCTAAAGGTTTTCTACACAACCCCGATAAAAGCACTCAGTAACCAGAAGTACTCGGAGCTCAAAGCTAGATACGGTTCTGACAAAGTTGGCCTCCTAACCGGTGACACCAACATCAACGCTGATGCACAGATCCTTGTAATGACAACTGAAGTGCTCAGGAACATGATCTATGCCAACTCAAATTCATTGATAAGTCTTGGCTTTGTTGTGATGGATGAAGTTCACTACCTAGCTGATAGATTCCGAGGCGCTGTCTGGGAGGAAGTAATTCTTCACTTGCCAAAAGACGTAAAAGTAGTGTCACTAAGCGCAACCGTCTCGAATGCTGAGGAGTTTGGTGCTTGGCTTGATGAGATCCGAGGCGGAACTACGGTCATCGTTTCTGAAATTAGGCCTGTGCCATTGAACCAGCACGTATTGTTTGGCGATGAACTCATACCGCTCTTTGATGATTCGGACAAAGAACTACGTGTGAACGTTGACCTTGTCCAAAGGCACGCCAATAAGATGCGACAGCCAACCAATAGACCAATCAGAGGTCGAAGAGGTCATGCCGGTTTCCCGGATCGCAACATGGGCCGTATCTATAAGGCGAGCAAACCTGAAATTATTGAACTTCTGGAAGAAGCTGACCTACTTCCAGCCATCTTCTTCATCTTCTCTAGAGCTGGCTGTGAAGCTGCCGTGCAGTCAGTACTGGCCTCAGGTATTCGACTAACCAAGCCTGAAGACAAGCAACTAATCAGACGTATTGCTGAAGAAAAGTGTGGAAGCATCGCGGATGAAGATTTAGCAGCACTAGGTTATTTTGAATGGCTAAGCGCGCTTGAAAGGGGAGTGGCAGCTCACCATGCTGGCTTGCTTCCTGCTTTCAAGGAAGTTGTTGAAGAACTGTTTCTCAGAAAGTTAGTCAAGGTTGTCTTTGCTACCGAGACGTTAGCACTTGGTATCAACATGCCAGCAAGAACTGTGGTTCTCGATCGATTGGATAAGTTCAATGGCGAAGGACGCGTTCAGATAACCCCAGGTGAATACACTCAACTCACCGGTCGTGCAGGACGTCGTGGAATTGACATTGAAGGTCACTCAGTTATTCAATGGGCAGCAAATCTAGATCCAACCTACGTTGCAGGTCTTGCATCAAAGAGAACCTATCCGCTCATCTCATCATTCAGACCTACGTTCAACATGGCCGTGAACCTCATTGAAGCATTTGGTCAAAGACGTTCAAGAGAAGTCCTAGAGACTTCATTTGCTCAGTTCCAAGCAGACAGATCAGTAGTTGGTCTTGCCAGAGGAATACGTGAGAAACAGGCTTCTCTTGATGGTTATGAAGAATCCATGAAATGCCACGTGGGTGACTTCAGAGAGTATGCCCGTCTTAGGCGACAAGTGTCAGATCTAGAAAGAGAGATTGCTCAATCGGGAAGACAAGCTCGTAGAAACGACCTTAGACAAACCAAAGGTATGCGCCAACTAGAAATCCGTGTGACAAATCTCAAGAGAGAACTTCGTTCTCATCCTTGTCATGCTTGCCCGGATCGTGAAGCTCACTCTAGATGGGGTGAGCGTTGGTACAAACTTGAACGCGAAACAGCGGCAATCATCAAACAGATTGAATCAAGAACTAATCAGGTAGCAAAAACATTTGACCGAATTACTGAAGTTCTCATTGAACTTGAGTACGTCACCGAGACAGACGGAGACTTAGAGATCACTGAAACGGGTCAGAAGCTATCAAAGATTTATGGAGAGCGGGACCTACTCGTTGCCGAATGTATCGGCAGAAGAGTTTG
>CALFOB010000230.1 GCA_937919125.1 uncultured Micrococcales bacterium
CGGCCGTATTTTGATATTTCATTCCTAGCGAGGGAATAGTGGCTTGCAGAGTTCCTGTGCCGGTCAGATCACCTGAATAAATGTCAGGGTTGGCTGTGGCGTAATGCAACCCATACCAGCGGCTTCCCCAAGTGGCGGGGGTGATCACTCCCCAAAAGTCCTGACCATAGACCTGGGCCGAATAAATGCCTGGCAACACCATGGACGGGGTCGGCGTGACCGGTGTGCCACCCCCTGCTGAGGGGCCGCTCCCACCCCCACCGCCGCAACTGGTCAAACCGCCAAGCATTGCAGCCCCCAGAATCCATGCGGATAAGTTGCGCATCAACAAGTCTCTGGTCAAGAGAATCAAAATCAATGATTCCAGTCTCATCGTGACCAATCTCATCGATAACTGCCTTCACAGCATTCTGAACACCCTTACCTAGGTAACGCTTCTTGTCACCATCACGTGACTCGTGAGCTTCAAAAGCACCAGTAGAAGCACCTGAAGGAACAGCTGCTCGACCAAAGGCTCCATCACTTAGTAAAACTTCAACTTCAATAGTTGGGTTTCCTCTTGAGTCAAGAATTTCTCTTGCGCCTACTGCATCAATGATGGACATGGTTCTCCTAGATAGTTATTCGATTGTGGCTATTTGAAGCCTAAAAACACGCCTTTGGGGTTATTCCTAAGTTTAGTTGCTGATGGCCTTAAAGCTCAGTTCCGCAGTCTCTGCCCCTACTAGAGCAAACTCACTAAACCCATTAGCCACAAGGCTATCTAGCAAGACATTGAGCTTTTTAGGCTTGATCTCTAAACGAACAGCCTTACCAGAGGCAATCAGTTGCTTCTGGAAAGCAACTGCCTTAGTTATGACCTCAAGTGAACTATCTTCAAGAACAAGCACTACCCCAGCTGATTGACCTTGAGTCTCAACAAGCTCAATAACTCTTTCAAAACCAATAGAGATACCAACAGCTGGAACATCAGTTCCTAGCCACTTACCAACCATGCCGTCATAGCGACCACCGCCACCAATAGCAGATCCAGTTCCTGGTAGTTCTATTTCAAAGATGGTTCCGGTGTAATAACCCATGCCTCTAACCAGAGTCGGATCAAAGCGAAGACGACCCTCTGACACAGCACTAAAGATAGGGTCAAGAATCTCAGGAACATTGGTGTCTGCTTTAGAAAGCCAAGCACTAGCTTTATCTGCAACCGCATCCCCTAGACGTTCTCTAAGTTCAGTAACAACACCAGTTGCTTCAATCTTGTCTAGCTTGTCGATGATGATCATCACTGAAGAACGGTCTTCTTCTTTGACTCCAAAGCCATCTAGTAGAGAGGTAAGCAGTTCTCGATGATTGATTCGAATAACAGCCTTTTCAAGACCTAAAGCATCAAGAGCAGCAAGAGATGCGTTTAGTAGTTCAATCTCAGCTAGAACGCTGCCATCACCAATGATGTCGATATCACACTGCATGAACTGACGGTAACGACCCTTCTGTGGTCGTTCTGCTCTCCAGACTGGACCCATCTGAATAGCTTTGAAAACAGATGGAAGTTCATTCCTATTGGTTGCATAGAACCTAGTTAGCGGAACAGTTAGATCAAAACGCAGACCAAGGTCAGCTAGAGCATCAACAGAAGACATCTCTTCCAGAGCACTATCTAGCTCAGCCCCTCTTTTCATAACCCGATAGGCAAGCTTTTCGTTATCTCCACCCTGACCTGATGTCAGACGCTCTAGGTTCTCCAAAGCTGGTGTCTCAACCTCCTGGAACCCAAAGGAAGAGTAAACACCCCTTATAACCCCTAAAACACTCTCCCGCTTAGCCTTCTCTAGAGGTAGGAAGTCCCTCATACCTCTAGGTGGGTTTATGTCTTTGGCCATAGGTCAAGTTTGGCATAGACAAAGCAGAATGTCGGTTACGGAACCTAGACTTTCCCATAAAGAG
>CALFOB010000231.1 GCA_937919125.1 uncultured Micrococcales bacterium
CAAATACCGCTAGGTCATGACGAGCATCTGCTGCTTGAGGATGACTTACTTCAAGCAGTGCAGTTTTATCGCTTTGAACGATTAATGGCCCAGACATCCTTCTAGCCTATGCGAACAGAGGTGATGCTGGCTAATGGCAAAACTCTTTCACAGTCAGCTTGACGATCTCTACCTCTAAGTCTGCCGTTGGCTAATCCTGTTGGTTCTAGGAGGAACTCTCTGGCTGTGCCATTCATTTGTAGGGAGACACGGATGGCAGCCTTAGTCTTGATCGCCATCTCAATCTGTCTTACTAAGTCTTGACCTTCAGGTGCTTCACTGAGGCGCTTATCGTGCTCGCGCCATTTCTTTATGTCTTCAAGTACAGATGAAGTCTGCAGAAGTGAAGCTTCTTTAGAACCAGCTGCTAGCCAGTTGCTAACTACCTCATCTTTACTGTTCTTGCGGCTAGCCGCGTATTTGCTATCCCTAAGTAGGTAATAAACAATCTCAATATCAAATCTAGATTCGAGAGTTGTTTCAGAACTCTTAGTAATACCCAGTGTCTTCAAGGCTGAGTCATTGAGTATCTGAGTTAGCAAGATTTGCTCATTCGATTGAATCAATGTTCCAGTAGGGCTCTCACGAAGCACTAACCTGCCAAATCTTGTTGCAGCTTCACGAATTAGATAGTCAACCGGTTGAGGCAAAGCAACACCAGAAAGTTCAAGAAGTAGCTCTCGGATCTCTGTTTCGCTCAGTCCAGTTTCTAGCCCATAGGTAACACTCAAAGTGTTGATCCGATAAGTGGACGCAACTCCTATACGTTCCGTTTCAACAAATCTTCTGAGCTGAAGCTCTTTATCGGTAGGCAGCGGGCCGACAGCAATTATGGTCAGATCAGCCTGAATGATGATTCTGTTTTGGGTTGCCGGTAACTTCTCTTCTAGAAGTTTTAGGGCCTTGTCAGTATTACCTTCCAGAAGTGGTCTAAACCAAGAACTCATCAAATTAGAACTTGATAGACCTATTAGCTCAGCAAAAGAGATGAGCCTAGAGATATGAGAGAGAACACCGTCTCTAGCAATAGGAAAAGTTTCTTGAAAAGCCAGTGCGAGGTTCTTATTTTTTGATAGTTCAAAAGTAGAAGTTTCACCCAGGAGAGAAATCCAAGTGGTGGCGATGTGTTGCCATCTCTTGGTCGGAGTTGAACTTAGCCAGCTTTGGTATTCAGATCCAACCTTCCACCTTTTATCTGAAACCCCGATCAAAGAACTAAGTTGGGCTAATGCATAAAGCAACCTTGCATACTCAACATCTCTACCTAGGTGAAGAGCTAACCGCTTCAGTTCAGGAAGGCCAACCTGTCCTTTACCAACTTCACGAACGTAGTGCTGCTCCAATTCAATAACTAATTCAGTTAGAGCTTGAATAGTTTCAAATGCACTCAAGCCTGCTTGAGAGTCCACAAAACTCTGCTCAAATACAATCTCTTCAAAACTTGATTGATTACCTGCTTTGATTTCTGCCAAGACTTTGGGTGTGACCAACTGTTTGAAAGCAGTAACGGCTGCTTCGAGTGGTTTATAGCTGCCATCCTCAGCTTTGAGCACCAGGAACAGTTTCACCAAAGAGTCAGTAGCAGAACGGTTAGATACTTCGCCTTCTAGAAGATCACTAAAAGCGAATATTTGAGCCTTAGTCAAACCCGTGAGAGCGCCTGCAACATTCTGCGGTTTGATAAGGGCACTTGCTAGATCAAAGAAGTCGTTGAATGAACTGGTTGGCATCAACCTAATGCCAACTACTCTGGCTAGATCAGAATCGCTTGATTGAGCTAAAGCCTTAGCAACCTGTAGGACTTCGCTCATCTGTGGTTATTTAGTCTGGCTAGATTTTTTGCGGCTAGCTGCATTGACCACAAGTAATCCAATTAAGCAGACAAAACCGAAAGGGAAAAGCAAGATAGGAATCATTCCCCAGCCCTGAGGAACCCAAGTCTCACTGATTAGCGGAGCTAACAGGATGACAAGGACAGCAAGGATTGAGATCACAACGCTTCCTAGAAAGCCGAAGGCAAGGTACTTTTCTAAGGGATTAGTCGGTTCAACTGCTGTTTTGCTCTTAGAAACCTTGTTAGAAGATGATTTATTAGCCATCCTTTTAGAATACTGGCTTGGCTGAAGTAAAATGAACCCTGCGGCAATGAAAGAGGTAGTTATGCCAACAGGACACGTAAAGTTCTTTGACAACGTCAAAGGGTTCGGCTTTGTGCAATCAGATGAGGGTCAGGAAGCTTTCCTTCACGTAAGCAACCTACCTGCGGGAACCACAGAAATTAAGCCTGGTACTCGGATCGAATACAGCATTGTTGACTCTAAGCGTGGTGCTCAGGTTATGACCATGCGCATTATTGAAGTCCCTGAAAGCCTAGAGAAGAAGCAGCGAGCTAGCGCACGTATGAATACCGATGACATGGTCATCCTTGTTGAGGGTCTCATCTCTGCTTTGGACAAGATTCGCCCAAGCATTGAATCAGGTCACGTTCCAGAAGGTGCAAGTGCTGAAAAGCTAGCTCGTCTTCTAAGAACGCTTGCTGACCAGTTACACAAATAATGGCTAGAGTCAAAAAACTTCCTAAGTTCGTAAAACTACTTAGACCAGAGAAGCAGGTCAAGAATCTTTTTGACCTGAAGGCTTTCGCTGAGGTAGCCGCTAAGTCTGCAGCGGGCAAGAATGAACTTGGTTCATTCATTGAATCAGTTGAAGAGGGCGAATGTATCTCAACCTATCTATTTGAAGCAAAGAAACTTGGCTATTCAGGTTGGCGTTGGTCGGTAACTATATTCCAAGCTGATCCAGTAACTGAACCAAGCCTTTGTGAAGTAGTTATGGTGCCTGGAGAAGATTCTCTAATTGCACCTAAGTGGATTCCTTGGTCTGAACGTCTTGCTGATTACCAAGCTTTGCAACTAGAACTTGAAAGACAAGCCTTTATCGATGCAGCAAATGCTATTGACGAAGAAGAAGCTGCTAAAGCTTCAGCGGTTGCCGACCTTGAACCAAGCGAGGATGCCAAGAACTAATCCCACAACCGATGTGTAGGGATACCAAATCTTATTTGGGCTAGTTATTTGGTCGTAGAAAACAACAGAAGCTATCAATGCGATAGCAAAGCCAACCATTCCAATCAAAACAGCGATTCGAACTGTTCCACTAATTGGAGCAGGATCTTGTTTTCTCTCGGAATCTTTAGCTATCCAGCGCATGAGGATAATCTAACTCAGGTTTGAAACTACGTAGTCGATTGACTTAGTCAGTTGTTGAACATCGCTTAGTTCAGTTGCAGTGAAGGTAGCAATTCGAAGCTGGTTTCGACCAAGCTTTCTGTAAGGCTCGGTGTCAACAATTCCATTGCTACGCAATACCTTGGCAACCTCTGCTGCATCTACTGTTTCATCAAAGTCAATTGTCGAAACAACCTGTGATCTGTGCTCAGGTTTAGAAACAAAAGGAGTCGCAAAACTACTGGCTTCAGCCCATGCGTATAGGTGATCAGATGCGGCTTTAGTTCTAGCATCAGCCCAAGCCAAACCACCTGAAGCATTCATCCAGTCAATCTGTTCAGCAAGCAAGAACAGAGTTGAGATAGCAGGGGTGTTTAGTGTCTGATTCAACCTTGAGTTATCAATGGCTGTCTTAAGAGACAGGAACTCGGGGATGTAGCGATCAGTTGCTGCAATTCTCTCTGCACGTTCAATAGCAGCAGGAGACATCAGAGCAAACCAGAGTCCACCATCGCTAGCAAAGTTCTTCTGTGGAGCAAAGTAGTAAACATCTGTCTCTAGTGGATCAAAATCAATACCACCAGCGGCACTGGTTGCATCGGTTAGGAATAATGCATCTTTATCTGCTCCAACTACACGCTTAACCGGAGTAACAACACCGGTTGAGGTTTCGTTTTGTGGATAGGCATAAGCAGAAACACCCGCTTCAGCAACTAGTTCAAGCCTTGAGCCAACTTCACCCTGAATAACTGTTGGCTTAGTAAGCCATGGAGCACTTAGTGAAGAAGCAAACTTAGCTCCGAACTCACCGTGCACTAGAAGTTGTGATTTACCAACAGCTAAGCTGTGTGAGGCAACATCCCAAAAGGCTGTTGATCCACCGTTACCAAGGACAATCTCGTACCCAGCTGGATTGTGAAAGAGATCCATCAGACCTTCTTGAACACGCTTTACTAGGTTCTTCACCGGTGCTTGACGGTGAGAAGTTCCCATCAAGGCAGCACCTGCTTCAGCGAAGGCTGTGATTTGGGCTGGTCTTACTTTAGAAGGACCACAGCCGAAACGGCCATCAAGGGGAAGAAGCTCTGCTGGGATATTTATGGTTGCCATGCACCAAAGTTTAGTCTGGCTTGGCCTAAGAAGATTTAGGCTTATCAGGTGACCGATTTGATTGATACCACCGAGATGTATCTTCGAACCATTTTGGAACTCGAAGAAGAAGGCCATGTGCCTCTGCGTGCTCGCATCTCTGAGCGACTAGATCAGTCAGGCCCTACGGTTTCAGAAACAGTAGCTCGTATGGAAAAGAACGGTCTAGTGGTTGTCTCTAACGACAGACATCTAGAACTAACTACCCAAGGTCGCCACCTTGCAATCGAAGTGATGCGTAAGCACCGTCTGGCTGAACTATTACTTTCAGAGATCATCGGATTGGATTGGCACCTGGTTCATGAGGAGGCTTGCCGCTGGGAGCATGTCATGAGCGAACAAGTTGAGCTCAAGATCCTTGAACTTGTAAAAGACGTCGAAGTCTCACCCTTTGGTAACCCAATTCCAGGTCTTGAACATCTCGGCAGATCTGCATCGTCAGCTATGGCTGAGAAAGTAACACCTCTTATTGAGCATCTCGGTGAGGAAGTTATTGTCAAAAGAATCGCTGAACCTCTTCAGGGCTTCTCTGATGCTTTGGCCCACCTTCAGGCTGCTGGGGTAGTGCCAGGAGCCACAATAGTGGCGACCCAGTCCACCGATAGGGTCCTTGTGAGTTCCGTAGATGGCCAGAATTCAGTTAGCCTCACCGCGTATGACGTGGCTCACATATTCGTCATTCCTGCGTAAATACTGGGCTTTAGGGCATTTTTGCCTATGGATAATCTGTTCCCACCTTAATTCGGGGTAAACTCAGAGAACCTTGAGTCATCCAACCGAGACCAAGGAGCGAGAGAAGTAAAGAAACACAGACTCGCCTAAAGACTTTTGGTTTATACCGAAGAATTTGTAAGGAGGAACAGTTTTGACTGAAAAGCCATCTGGTCGCCGTCGCGCCGACGTTGAAATTAATGTCCTCGAATCTTTTGAACTTCGTAGTCGCCGATCAATTAGAGAGAGCGAAAGAAGACGTAAAACCCGAGCTGCTCTAAAAGCTGAAAAGCGAGCAGCAAAACTTGACCGCAAGTTCTTCGCCGCTAACCCTCCTATGGTTGAAGGCACCTCAAATGCTCTTGTCAGACCAATCGCCAAACTTCCTCTTCGTAAGAGAGCAGAAGTCAAGACCGTTGTCATCATGTCTGTGATCGCTGGTGTTGCTGCAACTGCTAGCTTGCCTGCTTATGCCTATAGCCCAGCTGTTATCGCCATGTCCGGGCTTGCCTCAAACACTAATGGTGCAGAAGGCGAAGCTCAGAGCCTACTTATTGCGAGCCAGGCAAGCATCAAGTATGAACGTGGATCTTTTGGAGTCATGTCCATAGATGATCTTCAGAGAATCACCGACAGAAATAATTACTCTTCCTATAAGGGTCTAACAGCTCTTGACTATGCCTCGAACCCTAAGTACTCAGAGCTAAACCCTGATGACATCATGAAGGTTGCAGCCAAATATGTTGGTGTTCCATACATCCTCGGTGGTGAGCTACCTACTGGTTTGGACTGTTCAGGATATGTTCGCCTTGTCTTCTCCGAGTTCGGAGTTCTACTTCCTCACTCTGTAAACGCTCAGGCTGCTCACCCAAGAGTCAAGAGAATCAAGAAGTCTGATGCTCGACCTGGCGATCTAGTGATTATGAATAACCACAGCCACAGCGGTATTTACGCTGGATCGGGACTTTTCTACCATGCTCCAAGACCTGGAGACCGAGTTAAGCTGGCCACAATCTTTACAGATGCCGTGTATTACGCACGCGTTATTGGCTAAAAACATAACCAATTCTTAACCTTTTGTTATGGAGTGTTTCGTGCACTCTAGCCCCAATTAGTCGTAGCCTTTTCCCAAGTCAACTTTTGGCTTTGAAAGGAGAAACTAATGGATGCCTTCCCTGTGCCTGCCAAGCATGAGTTTGAACACCTACACATAGTTTGTCCTTGTCAAAGATTCTCTAACTAGACGCGTTACCGATTACGGTGGCGCGTTTTTTGTTTGAGCCTTAGGTTGACCAGAAACGAAAACCTGCAATCCGTGCAGGTGATTTCGAAAGGAAGCAACATGAGAACACTAGTTTTGAACGCAGGTTACGAGCCACTGGGTGTGGTCTCTTTCAAGCGAGCCATTATCTTGGTGCTGAACAAGAAGGCAACAGTTCTTGAAGGTTCAGCTGAGACCAAAGTACATAGCGCTACTGATGAATACGATCTGCCATCAGTAATTCTTTTGAGTAGATACGTTCGAGTACCTGGTTCTAGAGTCATTCCTCTATCTAGAAGAGGGGTACTTAGAAGAGATGGTCATCGCTGTGTTTATTGCAATAGAGCAGCTAACACAGTTGACCATGTTCAACCTAAATCCAAAGGTGGAACAGATACTTGGGAGAACTTAGTAGCTGCTTGTCTTCGCTGCAATAACAGCAAGGGGGATAAGACCTTGAGTGAAATGGGTTGGACTTTATCCTTCACACCAAGAATGCCAACCGGTGGAGCATGGCTAATTAGAGGTGCTGAAAAGTTGGAACCTGAGTGGGATGAATACCTAGCTTTACCTAAAGCTGCTTAGTGTGCCCCCGAGAAGAATCGAACTTCCGCACATGGTTTAGGAAACCACTGCTCTA
>CALFOB010000232.1 GCA_937919125.1 uncultured Micrococcales bacterium
GCGCCAATTGCCCGACCTCAGCCCTTTGCAGCAATTGACGATGTTGGAATTGGCAAGAATGCCGCTTTTGGAGCAGTTGCCTGAGCACTGACTGATCCAAGGGACAGGGACAGAACTGCAATCGATGCAGCGACAAATCTGATGCGGGTACTTTTCTTCACGGTTAACCTCTTCTGCTCCTATGAAAGACGTCTTGGCTGGGAAACTGCACCAAGAATGATTACTTTTTGGTAACAAATGGCCTGAATTCGCTTTCTCAGATTGCTGAGAAACCGCTTTCACGCTTAACTTAGTATTACTGTGAAACCGCTTTCGCAGTTTACTACAAACCTTATTATCGAGGGCGTAGGCCTCCCCAGATAGTTATCGCACAATAACTAGACGGGGAGGCACCCACTCAGTAGGAGAATGCAATGTCTAAGAAGTTTGTTTCGATCAAGGCAGCAGCCCTTTTGGCTACCGCGACCCTAACCATGGGTGTTTTAGGTTTCGTATCACCAGCTTCAGCTGTTGTGGACTGTACAAAGGCGACCGTCTCAGGTAACGGCTGTACCGTACTTACAGTCAACACATTTGGTGACGTCATTCAGCCAGCACTAGTTGCTGAGTACAGAAAGCTTCGCCCAGATATCAAGCTAGCTATCAAGAAGTCTGACCTTGATGCCCTAAACGGCACCGGTCTATTCACCCAGTGTGCTGCTGGTGGAGCGGGTAACCCAGACATCGCCGCCGTTGAGATCTCATACTCCGGTTTCTGGCGTGCATACCCACAGTGTTTCGTGGATCTACGTACCTTGAGAACAACTTCAGGTAACAAGAGTGCTACTGACCTAAAGAAGGACTACCTTTCATGGCGTTGGGAGCACGGGGTTGGTTACAACGACGCTGTTATCGGTATTCCAACTGACGTCGGAGGCCTAGAAGTTGCTTACCGTTGGGACCTTTTCAAGAAGGCTGGACTTCCTTACACAAGAACTGCTGTAAGCAAGGCTTGGTCAACCTGGCCTAAGTTCATTGAATTTGGCAAGAAATATGTTGCCAAGCTAACAGCTGCTCAAAGAAAAGCAAACGTTGGTTTCATTGACAACATCGGAACCATCTACCCTGCGATCATGAACCAGGGAACCGAGAAGTACTACAGAAACAACGGTACTGACCAGGGTCTATTGATTTACAAGACCAACAAGCAGCTAAAGACTGCCTTCGACACCACTGTTGCGGCAAGCAACGCAAAGATTGGTACTCGTATCGGTCAGTTCTCATCTGACTGGAACGTTGGTATGTCAAAGGGTACATTCGCAGCAATGCTTGCACCAGCTTGGATGATGGACTACATCAAGGGCCAGGCTCCTTCAACTAAGGGTAAGTGGGACATTGCAGAAGTTCCTGGTGGTGGCGGAAACATGGGTGGAAGCCAGCTAACCATTCCTAAGGGTGCAAAGAACGCTCAGGAAGCATGGAACTTTATTGCTTGGTACCTAGCTCCTGCTCAGCAGTTGACAGTGTTCAAGACCTACGGTCTATTCCCTTCAACTCCTTCTCTTTACTCAAACGCAGCACTAACCGGATACAAGGATCCGTTCTTCAACAACGCACCTGTAGGAAAGATCTACGGTGATGGTGTTAAGAAGTTGAAGCCGATCTTCGAAGGTAAGTTGCAGCGCTGTATCGACATGGCTATGGGATCAGCGATCTCACTAGTTGCTAATGGAAAAGAAAAAGTTCCAGCCAAGGCATTCGCAACTGGTATTGCCGCAGCCGGTAAGTGTAAATAGTTTCTAAAGAGAGATAAGTAATGTCACAGACAACTGTGGGTAAAGCTCGTGCGAGCAAACCACCTTCACCGTGGAAGCCAGCCAAGCCACAAAGAAAAGCGAACAACGTTAACGCTGTTCCTTCTCTAAACGGCAACTGGGGTTACCTATTCACGGCACCGTTCTTTGTGATGTTCCTTATCTTCGGTTTAGCTCCAATCATTTATTCCGTATACATTGCATTCTTCAACTGGGATGCATTGGGCACACAGGAATTTATTGGACTAGCTAACTTCGACGAACTATTTGTTGACACCAGATTCTGGAATGCATTAGTAAACACTCTGGACATCTGGTTGCTATCAACTATTCCAATGTTGATTTTCTCTATCGGTCTAGCAGCTATCTTGCACAACCCGGCACTTAGAGGATCAACATTCTTTAGAACCATCCTTCTAGTTCCAAACATCACATCAGTACTTGCTATTGCGATTGTGTTTGGTCAGCTATTTGGTCGTGACTTCGGAATGGTAAACATCATCGTTGGTGCTTTTGGCTTTGAGCACATTGACTTCGTGCAGGGAACTACTTCTTCACACGTTGCTATTGCTTCGATGATTGTTTGGCGTTGGACTGGTTATAACGCACTTATCTTCTTAGCAGCGATGCTTGCAATTCCAAACGAGCTATACGAATCAGCATCACTTGATGGAGCTGGAAAGTTCAAGCAGTTCATTTACGTGACACTGCCTTCACTTCGTAACACCATCACCTTCGTACTAATCGTTGGAACAATCGGTGGTCTTCAGGTATTCGCTGAGCCACTGATTCTTGGTGGATCATTCAATGGTGGTGACTCAGGCCAGTTCTCAACTCTGACACTGTTCCTATTCGAGCAAGCGTTCGTTGCTTACAAGTGGGGATATGCCGCTGCTATTGGAATCATGATCACCGTGATTGTTGCAATCGTTTCAGTCATCAACTTCTTCATCACTCGTAAATTGTCGGGTGATGGCAAATGAGTCAGGTAGCCGTGAAAGAGCAGACATTGCCAAGACCACCGAAGAATAAAAAGCCTCGTTGGCAGAAGATGGGTATCACCGGGTACATTGCCCTAGGTGTGGTTACCTTCCTATCGATCTTCCCGTTCTACTGGATGTTTATCGTTGCATCAAACGGAACAGATGAGATCAGCAAGATTCCACCAACACTTGTTCCAGGTCCCCGCTTCTTCACAGTTGTAAACAATGTCTATGAAGCTCTTCCTCAGTTCAACCAGGCACTACTTAACACTGTTTATGTTGGAACTGTTGTTGCTGTAGCTCAAGTATTCTTCTCAGCTATTGCTGGTTTTGCTTTCGCTAAGTTGAACTTCCGTGGACAGAAGTTCATGGTTCTCTTTGTTGTTTTGACCATGATGCTTCCAAGCCAGCTTGGAATCATTCCTCTATTCATGATCATGGGTAACCTTGGGCTAATTGACTCACTTGGTGCGTTGATTATTCCTGCATTGGTAACAGCGTTTGGTGTGTTCTGGATGCGTCAGGTTATTGATGCTCAGGTTCCTAACGAATTGTTGGAAGCTGCGAGCATCGATGGAGCTGGTGTTTTCCGTGCTTACTGGAGCATCGTTGTGCCAATCATTTCTCAGAGCGCATTCGTTCTAGGTCTGTTCTCATTCTTGGCAACATGGAACGATTTCCTATGGCCACTACTTGTATTGAACACTCCTGAAAACTTCACTGCACAGGTTGCTGTGAACCAGTTGAAGAGTAGCTATGCAATTGACTATGCATTGAACATGGGTGGAGCATTCCTATCCACTGCTCCTCTACTAGTCCTATTCATCTTTGTTGGTAGAAGACTTGTTCGCGGTGTTATGGATGGGGCAGTGAAGGGTTAATTATGAGTTTTCCAGAAGATTTCAACTGGGGTTCCGCTACAGCCTCCTACCAAATTGAAGGTGGCTTTGATGACGGTGGTCGTACACCGAGCATCTGGGACACATTCTCAAAGACTCCTGGCAAAGTAGTTAACGGTGACACAGGTGATGTTGCTTGTGATCACTACCACCGCTACCCAGAAGACATCAAGATCATGAAAGATCTTGGCATTCAGTCATATCGCTTTTCTCTTGCATGGCCAAGAATCATGCCTCAGGGCACAGGAGCTACAAACAAGCATGGAATTGATTTCTATGACCGTTTGATTGATGGATTACTAGAAGCCGGTATTCAGCCAACTGCGACTTTGTATCACTGGGATCTACCTCAGACACTTCAAGATAAAGGTGGCTGGGCTAACAGAGACATCGTTCAGCAGTTTGCTGATTATGCAACTGTTGCTGCAGAGGCTTTTGGTGATCGAGTTGCTAACTGGATCACAATCAACGAGCCATGGTGTGTAACTTGGCTTGGACACTTTGTTGGAGTTCACGCTCCAGGGCTCAAGGATCTTGAAACTGCTGTTGCAGTTGCTCACCACACTGCCCTTGCTCACGCAGAAGCAACCCGTGCACTTCGTGCAGTTAGACCAGAAATTCGTAGCGGTATTACTTTGAACATGACTAACTACCGCATTGATGATGAGAACAACGAAGAACTACAAGAACTTCGTAACTACTGGGATTCAAACATCAACAAGTGGTGGATGGATGCTCAGCTTCACGGAACTTATCCTCAGAACCTAGTTGAACTTTATGGCGACAAGCTTTCTAAGGTTGTAAAGCCTGGAGACATGGAAGCACTAAAGATCGATAGCGAATTCCTTGGCATCAACTACTACTCAGACTCTTTCCTAAACACTCCAACTGCTGAACAGGTTGAGAAGAACGAAGGAACCTTTGCTTTCCCTATCAACTCAGATGGAACCCCTCCGGGACCTCTAACTGACATGGGCTGGCCAATCACTCCAACTGGTCTTACTGATCTCCTAGTTCGTATCCACAAGGACTGGCCTGAGATTAAAGACATCGCAATCACCGAGAACGGTGTTGCCTACGGTGACGAGCCTGACGAAAAGGGCGAAGTTAACGATGACCGCAGAGTTGATTACCTGGTAAACCACCTTGCAGCTGTTAGCGATGCTATTGATCAGGGCGTTCCAGTTAAGAGCTACTACTACTGGTCACTCTTAGATAACTTCGAGTGGGCTGAAGGTTACGCGAAACGATTTGGTATCGTTTTTGTCAATTTTGAAACATTACAGAGAATCGTGAAACTTTCAGGAAGCGTTTACAGTAAAGTTATTGCGACAAACGGCAAGTCACTAGAAGTCCTCACCAAGAAGTAGAGGCCTCAAGCAAGGGAGGTAAGTAGGTATGGTTCCTGCTCCACGTCCCACTTACACCGTTATTGCTAAAGCAGCTGGTGTCTCTGAAGCAACCGTCTCCCGCGTTCTAAACGGCGATGAGAGCGTTCACCCAGACAGAGCTAAAAGAGTCCATGAAGCTGTAGACAAGCTTGGCTACCGAAAGAACAGAGTGGCCTCAGCCCTTGCATCCGGTAGATCTGGTCTTATCGCTGTGGTTATCGATGATGACCTATCTGTATTTAGCGATCCTTTCTGGGGAACAGTAACCTCCGGGGTAAGCCGCATTCTTTCAGAAAACGGCATCCACACAGTTCTTATGGTCTCTCCTGTTGGCTCTGTGGATGGTGGTGTTGCTCACTACCTAAAGTCAGGTGAAGTAGATGGAGCCATCTTCTTCGTTCTCCACAGCGATGCATTGGTAAACAATCTCAAAAAGAGTGGGCTACCAATGGTTATTGCTGGTACTCCACACTCAAGTCTTGATATTCCATTTGTTGATACTGATAACTTCGGTGGAGCATATGCAGCAACTAAGCACCTGATCAATGTTGGATGCCAGAAGATTGGAATCATCACAGGAGATATTGGAACTACAGCTGCTAAGCAACGCCTAGACGGCTACCTCCAGGCGTTCCGAGAGACTGGAAGAGTTCCTGCTAAGGGTTTGATTTGTGAAGGTGACTACTCTCTTGAAAGCGGAATGGATAACACCAGGAAGCTTTTGGCAGATCACCCAGATGTAGATGGAATCTTTGCAAGTAATGACTTAATGGCAGCCGGATCAGTGACTGTTTTGCAAGACATGGGCAAGTTAGTTCCAGAAGACATCAAGGTCGTTGGCTTTGATGATGCTCTAATTGCTCAGACAACCAGACCTGCACTAACAACTATTCGCCAGGATGTTGTTGCCCTTGGTGAGGCAGCAGGCAGGCTGATGATTGCTCAGCTTGATGGTGAAGATGTTCAATCCTTCATCACAACCACCGAGCTTATTATTCGCGGAACTGCTTAGATAACAAATTGGTAACTACCCGCGAAACCGCTTTCACGAGTTCTATCTCTCGGCTAATCTGAAAACAGGAAGTGTGTGCGCACTCCGAAAGATAGTGGAGATTTGCACACCTGCTAAATCCCTCAATCCTTCGGCCACACATTCCGGCCTAACTGAAGGATAAAAAATGACTGTAAAGACCAACAAACTAATCGCATTTGCTGCAACAGCATTGCTATCTATTGTCGGCGTAGGTGCAATCTCAACACCAGCTAACGCAGCTGCTTGCCCTTACCCAGTTGAGAACCAAGCTAGCAACGACAAGCCGAAGTACAACATCCGCTTGATCAGCCCGCTACTAAACGACGACAACTCAATCCGTCGCTACGACTTCGAATCTCAGTTCACTGTTGACTGTGACTGGTTCGGTGTTGGTATGCGCTTCAACCAGGTTTACGTACCATTCGGTCTAAACACCAACCTAGTTTTCCAGGCAACAACACCTACCGGTGTTCCTCTTGCCAACACCAAGGTAACTCTTAGAGCTAACAAGGGTTACTCAAACTCAAACGCTGCTGTTAAGGTAAACGGCATCAAGGCAAGACCAGCTCCATCAAACGCATCTGATGGTGCGAACATCTACGGAACCACTGACGCTAACGGTGTTGTGAACTTTGTTGTTCAGTCACCAGCTGACTGTGAAGAGTACGGTGGTCTATTGCCTGATGCTCCAGCAAGCCCAAGCGCAGACACTCCAAACGACACAAACGCTGACCCAACAACAGACTGCTTCAGCCAGTTCCTACCTAGCATCACAGGTGAGAAGACTGACTCAGCAGACTTCGTTGAGCTTCACTACTTCAACCCAGCAGGTCTAGATTTCACTGCAAGCGATGCAACTGTCTCACTTCTAGCACCGACTCTAAGAGCAGCGGATACCGAAACAGGTAAGGCTAACGCTCTAGACAACAACGGAACTCTTCAGGCTTACGCTCCTACCGGATCAAAGCAGGTAATCGCGTTCCAGGCTAAGAAGGCTAACGGAAGCTACGCAATGAACCAGCCTGTAACAGTCAGAATCAACTTGGCTAACTCAGGCGCAACAGCCAAGGTTTCAGCTGGAATCTTCTCTGCAACAGGTTACGTTGTAGCACTTCCTGCAAACCCTTCAAAGACTGCTGAAGATCAGCTTGTTCTAACTGGAACAACAGATGCTTTCGGTGTAGTTGCATTCAGCTTGAACAACACCGACACTGTTGCAGGTGCTCCGCCAAAGACCTCAACAACTGCTATTCCAGCAGGCTCTAAGTTCTCAAGAATTTCAGCTGAGATCACCGGCAAGGTAAACACCGGTTCTCCAGTTGAGTTCCACTACTACAAGCCAATCCCACCAACATCAATTGCAGCTACTGCAGTTGGTCGCAAGATCAGCGTGACTCTTAGCTACGCAAAGTATAAGAGATCTGTAGTTACCATCACTGGCCGCAAGGCAGTTGCGGTGACTCCTACTGTGGACAAGAAGGTTTACACATACGTAGTCAAGGCTGGAAAGATTACCGTCAAGGTAGTTTCTAACGGAAAGACTCTAACCAAGGTTTTCACTGTCAAGTAATTTCTCCGAGTTAGTAGAAAAGCCGGTCACTTAATAAGTGACCGGCTTTTTACTTTAAGAACTACTTGAGCAGATCTCCAATTGAGTTCAAGATCTCATTTGGTCTGAACGGGTACTTGTTGATCTCTGCATCATCAGCAATACCGGTTAGAACTAGAACTGTGTGAAGACCCGCTTCAATACCTGCAACGATGTCGGTGTCCATGCGGTCACCAATCATTCCTGTTGACTCTGAGTGAGCATTGATCTTGTTCATAGCTGATCTGAACATCATTGGGTTTGGCTTACCAACGATGTATGGTTCACGTCCAGTGGCTTTTGTAATTAGAGCTGCAACAGATCCTGTTGCAGGTAGAACACCATCAGCACTTGGACCAGTTGCATCTGGGTTAGTAGCAATAAATCTTGCACCGTTGTTAATAAGTCTGATTGCCTTGGTTAGTGAATCGAAGTTGAAGTTTCTGGTTTCACCTAGAACTACATAGTCAGGGTTTACATCGGTCATGACGTAACCGATCTCATGCATGGCTGTAGTCATACCTGCTTCACCGAGAACATAGGCAGAACCCTTTGGTTTTTGAGAGGCAATGAAGTCAGCTGTTGCTAGAGCACTAGTCCAGATAGCACTGGAAGGAATGTCTAGTCCTGTGGCCTTCAGTCTTGCTGAAAGGTCTCTAGGGGTATACATGGAGTTATTAGTAAGAACTAAGAACCTTAGACCCTCTTCCTTCCACTGCTTTAGTACTTCAGCAGCTCCTGGTAGGGCATGTCCTTCGTGCACAAGCACGCCGTCCATGTCGGTCAACCAACACTCTATTTTTCTTCTTTCAGCCATGGTTCTACTTTACCTTTAGCAAAGTTAGGCTTGAGTGGATGTCAGATAAAGAACAAGCAAACAACCCAAGCCATGAACTCACCACTTGGGGCGTTGGCCCATGGCAGGGAGACCTACCAGAGGGTTATGACCACCCTGACTCCATCTATGACCCTGAACTATTGGCTAATGGGGACACTAGGAATGTGGTGGATAAATACAGGTATTGGAAGATGTCTGCCATTGTGGCTGACCTAGACACCAAACGTCACCCTTTCCACGTAGCTATTGAGAACTGGCAACATGATCTAAAC
>CALFOB010000233.1 GCA_937919125.1 uncultured Micrococcales bacterium
AAGTTGAAGTCCAACTGGATTGTAGACATCTGCCATGTTCGACCAATGGCATCTTTAGCTTGAACAGAAATCTTTGGACCATAGAAAGCAGCGCCACCTGGATCTGGAACTAGTTGCAAACCTGAGTTGGTGGCAACTCTTTCAAGTGTTTCAGTAGCTTCAACCCAAATGTCGTTGTCTCCAACGAACTTTGGATTTCCTTCTTCCTTGGTTTAAAGCTCTAGATAGAAATCTGTCAGACCATAATCACGAAGTAGTTCAAGAACGAAGTTCAAAACATTTGTTAGTTCAACTTCGATGCTCTCTCTTGCTACATACAAGTGAGCGTCATCTTGAGTGAATCCTCTAGCTCTGGTTATTCCGTGAAGAACACCAGACTTCTCGTATCTATAGACAGTTCCAAACTCAAACATGCGAAGCGGAAGATCTCTATATGAACGTGCTTGAGATTTAAAGATTAAACAGTGGAAAGGACAGTTCATTGGCTTTAGGTAATAGTCCTGAGCCTGACGCTTAACATTTCCTTCATCATCAAGCTCTTCATCAAGTTTTAGCGGAGGGAACATTCCCTCTGCGTACCACTCAAGGTGACCTGAAGTTTCAAAAAGATTTGCCTTGGTTACGTGAGGGCTATAAACAAATTCATAACCGCTCTCCTCGTGACGCTGACGAGAGTAATCTTCCATCACCTTGCGAATGATTCCACCGCGTGGATGGAACACAGCAAGACCAGAACCAATTTCTTCAGGGAAAGAGAACAGATCCAGTTCAGCACCTAGTCGTCTGTGATCTCTCTTTGCAGCTTCCTCTAGTTGAAGCTGGTGAGCTTTAAGTTCATCCTTAGTAGGCCAAGCAGTTCCATAAATTCTCTGCAACTGTTTATTTGCTTCATTGCCGCGCCAATAAGCTGCAGCAACTCGAGTCAGAGCAAAACCATTGCCAATCATTCTGGTGTTCGGAAGGTGTGGACCTCTACATAGGTCTTTCCAAACAACTACGCCTTCTTTTGCATCAAAATTGTCATAGATAGTTAGTTCGCCTGAGCCAACTTCAACTGATGCTTCACCAACATCAGAGCTACCTGACTTCAACCCAATGAGTTCTAGCTTGTATGGCTCTTTACTAAGTTCCTTCTTGGCATCCTCATCGGTTGTCACTCTTCTTACGAATCGTTGACCGGCACGAATGATTCTTTCCATTTCCTTTTCTAAGGCTTTTAGATCCTCAGGAGTAAATGGGTTCTCAACATCGAAGTCATAGTAGAAGCCATCTTTGATTGGCGGGCCAATACCTAGCTTTGCTTCTGGATTAATGTTCTGAACAGCCTGGGCTAAAACGTGAGCTGCTGAGTGTCTAAGGATGTTTAGCCCATCTTGGCTATCAATAGTTATGGCTTCAACAACATCACCGTCTTGGACTGTGTGTGCAAGATCTCTAGGCTCACCATTGACCTTCATGGCAACAATGGACTTCTCGGTAAACAAGGTAAAGCCCGTCGAGGTAGCAGGAACCTGCTGCTTTTGACCGTCTAGGACTATTGATACTTCTGTGTTGCTATTCAAAATTGCTCCATAACCTTGTATCTGCCAAGTCTATTCCAGAGAAACTAAGGCATCCCTTACTACTAGAAACAGCGTTCATGGTGTTTCCTAGACCTATGACTAAACCAAATTCCAAAGAAATCGACACCCAGATCGCTAAGGCTGAGTTCCAGCGACAAACTATGGCTGCCAAACTCAACTGGCTAAGAGCGGGTGTTCTTGGAGCTAACGACGGAATTATGTCCACCTCAGGTCTAGTCCTAGGTGTTGCTGCTGCCCCAAGTGCTACTGCATCTTCAATTCTTATTGCAGGAACAGCAGCAGTTGTCGCTGGATCTATCTCAATGGCCGGTGGTGAATACACATCAGTCAGCGCTCAGAAGGATAGCGAGAAGGCTGCTTTAGCAGTTGAGAGACAAGAACTTTTAGATAACCCTGAGTTGGAACTTAGAGAACTTGCTTGGTTCTATGAAGAAAAAGGCATCTCCCCTGATCTTGCTATCAAGATTGCTGAGGAGCTAACTGCTAAAGACGCACTAAAAGCCCACGCTGAAGCTGAACTTGGTATTGACTCTGAACAACACGTGAGTCCAACGCAAGCAGCTCTATCATCCTTTGTCGCCTTCGGACTAGGTGGATTACTTCCCCTGGTTGCAGTAACTGGACCTTGGGAAGAGTTCAGAATTCAGGCAACAGTAGCTTCTGTAGCAGTAGCGCTTATCATCACTGGCTTTGTTGCAGCAAAAATCGGTAAAGCTAAATCAGGCAGAGGAATACTTAGAAACTTGCTTGTAAGTGGAATGACTATGGGCATCACATACGTAATTGGATTGCTAGTCGGTACACACTTGGTTTAGTGCCATTGGGTGCTTAAACAAGGCGTACCAAAAAAACTTTGAGAAACATTCCTGTTTACCGTGTAAACATTTGACACCAAAGGCCACAAACCTAAACCCAACATCTGTGTTTAATGCCTTTCGAAGAGTAAAGTTCAGGCAACTAGTTCCTTAACTTGATTTGAGCCGCTTAGATGCTCAGCACTCCGGAAGGGTCAAAATGACTTTCAATAAATCCAACACACTTCAAGGTTTCAGGATTCTATCTTTTCTAGTAGCAACAGGATCTCTCCTTCTCTCTGGAATAGTGCCTGCGAACGCATCAGGTGCCACACCGATGTTTCTGAGTTTCGAAGCTAACGACCCACTCAGGTTCACTGCTGTTCAAGACGGCACCTTCGGTGGTGCGCGCAGTGAAATTGTTAGATCAACAAACACAAGGGATGGCTTACCGAGTGAGGTGTTGAGCTTCACAAAAGGACAGGACACATGGTCTGGAGCAGTTCTATTAAGAACAACCTCAGCCTCACAACGTCTCGTTGATGCCACACGGCATACTGTTTCTCTAGATTTCTTCTCAAGAGACTATATGCCTTCTCCAATATCCATAAAGCTTGAAGGCCCTGGACAGTCTTACTTGCAGAAAGTTTTACAGGCCAATC
>CALFOB010000234.1 GCA_937919125.1 uncultured Micrococcales bacterium
AAGACACTCTTTCCCTACACGACGCTCTTCCGATCTACGTGGTCGTTCAGGTCGTCAGGGTGACCCAGGTGAGTCACGCTTCTACCTTTCTCTAACCGATGATCTAATGCGTTTGTTCAACTCAGGCGCAGCAGCTGCGCTGATGAACAGAAGCAACATCCCAGATGACATGGCGATCGAGTCTGGTGTTGTTAGCAAGGCAATTGCCAGCGCTCAGTCACAGGTTGAAGGTCGTAACGCTGAAACTCGTAAGAACGTTTTGAAGTATGACGATGTTCTAAACCGTCAGCGTGAAGCAATTTATGCAGACCGTAGACACATCCTTAGCGGAGATGACCTAACTGGTCGAGTTGACACATTCCTTGAAGATGTCATCACAAACATTGTTGACTCTCAGATTGTTGAGAACGCTGGAACCGATTGGGATCTAGAAGCACTTTGGAAAGATATTCAAACTATCTATCCAATCGGAATCACTGTTGATGAAGTTCTAGCTGAAGCAGGAACTAGATCAAGACTTACTAAGGCATGGTTGGCAAGAGAGATTGTTGCTGATGCACGTATTGCCTATGCAAAGAGAGCTGAAACCGTAGGCGAAGCAGCAATGCATGAGCTTGAGCGTCGCGTGGTTCTTTCTGTCCTCGACAGAAAGTGGAGAGATCACCTATACGAGATGGACTACCTGAAAGAAGGTATTGGTCTTCGTGCGATGGCTCAACGTGATCCACTAGTTGAGTATCAGCGTGAAGGCTTCAACATGTTCACTCAGATGATGGGTGCCATCAAGGAAGAATCAATTAGCTACTTGTTCAACCTAGAAGTTCAGGTTGAACAGCCTCAGCCAGTTAAGAACCTTACCTACTCAGCTCCAACAGAAGAAGGCGAAACTGAAGTAAAGAGTCAGGGTAAGAACCCGCCTGAGTCAAGCGCTGGCAGCTCCTTCTTCAAGAAGTAAGAGAGTTCATAGAACTGCAACGCTTTTGGCTCGCCAACGGCCGTTGTAGCCCTCTAGCCTTATTGCCACTGCTCTGGCTCTGCCAATGTTGTGGATTATCACCACGCCTTCAACAACGCCTTCGCGTGGACTAAATACCGAGATCTTGCCAACGGCTAGGTTAGGCCTCAAAGCCTTGACTGAGCTCTCTGCTCTTGACCTAGTTGATGCCAGAGACTTCTGTCTAATCTGCTGATAAACACCGTCAGAGAGCCACCTAGCGCACTGCTCAATGTCTCGAATGCCCGCCAAGGTTTCAATGATTGATTGGGCTAGGAAGGCCAGGATAGGTTTTGGATCTCCTAAGTCCGCAGACTTGGCAAACTCCATGCCAAAGTAGTCGTCTGATTCGTGGGGCGTGCTTACTTTTCTCTTTAAAACTTTTACAGCGTTCATTTGGCACTTAACTTTCCCCCACAGCACGAATAGAGCAAAAATACCGACAAATACCCAATTCACCTAATAAATCTTTTTAGGTGTGGATAAGTGAAATCAAATAACTGAACCTCTGGCATAAATACATCATGAACTTAGATGCCCTAATTGAAGATCTCGAAGCTGAAGGTTACTTTGCAACCAGTGAAAGAAACGAAGCAGCTCAACCCGAGGACTATTGCAAATTAGTCCTAATTGTTAGGGACAAGGGTAGCGATCTCTACCTCTCATTACCTCTTCTTGGAAAAGACTTCGTCGCAGGCTTCACTGCAACA
>CALFOB010000235.1 GCA_937919125.1 uncultured Micrococcales bacterium
GCGTCCCGGTAGATAGGCATCAATTCCGTTTGCAAGTACTTTAGAAATTTCATCAAAAGAGTAGCCAGCTGTAACTGCCATGACAATGGCTAACCCGGCGTTAGAAGCCATGTGAGAGCCAAGAATCGGTACACTGCTTACTATTTTTTGCCCATGAGGACCTGTGAGTTCAAACTCAGTCTTGCCTGGTAGCTCGGCCAGAATTCTGACATTCCAGTCAGCATTAACTTCTGGGTTCATGGAAATTGTTGTCACAGGAACTTCGCTAAGTTCAGCAATCTTCTTACCGTAAACAGTGTCAAGGCAAACTACTGAACTCTTTGCTTTTTCTTTGGTGAATAACTTCGCTTTTGCTGAAAGATAGTGCTCGAAACCGTCGTAGTCATCAAAGTGATCGTGACTAAGGTTTGTAAATCCTGCAACATCAAAAACTAAACCATCGACACGTAGTTGAGTTAGAGCTTGAGCTGACACTTCAACTGCAACGTCGGTTACACCCTTCTCACGCATTCGGGCAATGAGCGCTTGCATCTCAGTTGACTCTGGAGTTGTTAGACGGCTAACAATCACTTCACCTGCGATGTGTCTTTCAGCGGTTGAAGTAAGTCCTGTGGTTCTGCCTAATTGACGAAGTATTCCTTCGAGCAAGTAACTAGTTGAAGTTTTACCGTTAGTTCCAGTTGTTCCAAATAGCAATGGCATGTTGCCTTCGGTATTTCCATACACAAATGCTGCTAGTTCTCCAAGGTGAGTTCTAGGTTGCTCTAAACGCAGCACAGGAAGTTCTAGTCCAGAAAGAAGATCTAGACCAGCTGAATCGGTAACAACGGCTACAGCGCCTTGCTCAATGGCTTTAGCGATGAAGTTTGCTCCATGAGTTTTGATTCCTGGCATTGCAACAAATAGATCTCCAGGTCTCAAATCTGAAGTGTTCATGCTGATTCCGGTCAGCATCACCTCATCGTGATTACCAATGATCTCAAGATTAAATCTCTTTGCGAATGCCTCTAGTGAAACTGGCGCAACTAAGTCAGGTCGAAGAATTGGAGGAATAGATTGTTTAGGTGTCATTACTTCCACCTAATCGGAATCTTCTTGGACTTTGTAGTTGAAGGCGGCACAGCATAAGTTTTCAGAACCTGCTTCATCACCGCAACAAAACCCGGTGTTGCACCAAGTGAGTTGCTAACAGTTCTAGATCTAAAAGCAGTGACAGCAACGATGTACTTTGGGTCTTCAACCGGAGCAAGGCCTACGAATGAAACTGCGAAGAGTCTTCCGTAACCTTTACCTTCAGCAATCTGAGCTGTTCCTGTCTTACCGCCAACACGGTAGCCCTGAATCCTGGCGGTTCGACCAATGGAACCGAATTCAACTACCTTCTCAAGCATGTCGATAGTTGTTGCAGCAGTCTTTTCACTGATAACCCGAACTGGTGCGTCAACTGCTGTTTTGGTCATTGTTCCTGAGCTGTCAACACAACCTTCAACCAATACAGGTGAGAGACGAACTCCCTTATTTGCAATTGTCTGGTAGATACCAGCAGTTTGGATTGGTGTTAGAGAAACTCCTTGACCGAACATAACCGTCTTGTTCGTCATCTTGTCCCAGTTTTTGTAATCAGCTAGTAGACCTGAAGACTCACCTTCGAAGTTCACACCGGACTTTGATCCCATGCCAAACTTCTGCATGTATTCATACCTAGTCTTTGAGCTAACCTTTCCACCTAATTGCACTATGCCAGTGTTAGATGAATCAACCAGAACACCGGTGAGAGTTAGTTTGTCTGGTGGGTGTTGGTGAGAGTCATTAATGTTTTGGCCCCAAGGCATGCGCAAAGAATACGGTGCAATTACCTGTGACAAAGGAGTTGCTTTGCCAACATCAACTGCAGTTGCTGCAGCAACAGGTTTAAGAATCGAACCTGGCTCAAATGAAGTTCTAAAGATTCGAGAAGAACGGTTCTGAGCTTGAACACCACTTGGGTTATTTGGATCAACAGTTGGAGCTTCCGCTGCAGCAAGAATTCTTCCGGTAGCTGCTTCAATCACAATTGCACTTGCCCAGTCGGCTTGCAATCTCTTAACAGTTGCAGCCATTTCCTGTTGAGCGGAATATTGCAAATCTGAATTGATTGAAAGAACAACATCAGAGCCATGCTTTACCTGCTGAATGGTCTGAACAGAAGAAGGAATACGAATGCGGTCAGCACCTTCGATGTATGTTTCTTTTCCGTCGGTACCGGCAAGGCATGAATTCATCATTCGCTCTATACCTTCAAGAGCAGAACCGTCTGATCCAACGAATCCGAGTAGGTTACCTGCAACCGCACCATCTGGGTAGTGACGTACTTGCTTTTGATCGAAGTAGAGCCAAGGAAGTTTTAGTTCTTTTAGCTTTGTGAAGGTAGCCGCGCTAACTGACTTCTTAAGGTTCGCATAACGAGATGTGCCAGTCATCTTTTCAAGAAGTACATCGGTTGGGACTTTTAGGATGCCTGAAAGCTTCTCAGCAATTTGGTCCTTCGAAAAAGGTACTTTTTGGCCATCAATGGTCAGCACAACCGGACCAACAATCTTTGGATCTACGTTCACATCCCAACTCACAACTGATGTCGCAAGAATTCGCCCGGAGCTGTCGACGATGTTTCCACGAATTGCGGGAATAGTGCGGGTGGTTTCTCTTGCTTGAGTGGAAATGTCGTTTAGGCGATCAGCGTCAACAACTTGAACATAAAATAATCTGCCTACGAAAGCTGACATGACAAGAAGCAAGACAACAACGAATGCCGTGTATCTTCTGTCAGTTTGGCTGGTATGCATCTAACACCTAAGTTCAGTTAGTTCGTAGGTGATTTAGGAATACCCACTGGAATCAAAGGTACTTCGGCAGCAGCGGTGTTATTGCTCTTGACACTCTTAGTGGTGGAAGTTTTCAGTGTTGGAGCATCAATTGTTGCGGTCTTGGTGCTGGTCAACTTAGAAACATTGCTTCTTACAGTCATTGCTGCATTAGCAATAAGGTTCTTTGAAACAGCAATTGAGCTTTCTACTGAAGCAGGAACAGCTGAACCTAAAACCTTTGCTTCTTTCACGTTCAAGAAAACAGGGTTTGAGTTCACGATCATGCCAAGAGCTTTAGCGCTGTTAGCAAGGTTCTGCGGAGAACGCAGTGAGTCAACCTGCTGGCTAACTACCTGGGTTTGGGTAGCTAGAGCTTCGGTGTCCTTCTTCAAAGTTGAGATTGTATAAACTGCAGTGTCGCACCATGCGTTCACGATTAGACCAGAGATTGAAATCAAGCTCAGCCCGATAATTACTTTTCTTAGAACAGTTTTAGGAAATCTAAAGCTTGCTCTCTCGGCTCTTGCTGCTGACTTAGCCTTAGGGCGTCTTACCGGCTGAACTGTTGCTGTAACAGGTCTTAGGTGTCTTCTAGGGGCTAGAGGACGAATAGGTTGGGCTTGTCTTGCAATGCTCATGCTGCGTTCCTAATTTTCTGGGCAGCACGCAGACGAACTGATGCTGATCTAGGGTTTCTACTGATTTCTTCTTCTGTTGCTTTTTCCGCTCCCCTAACCAGTAGGCGAAGAATTGGGGCGTGCTGTTCAAGTTCGATAGGTAGATCTAGAGGAGCTGAAGAAGTTGAGGCAGCTACAAGTGCCTGCTTCACAATGCGGTCTTCTAGTGACTGGTAAGAAAGAACCAAAACTCTGCCGTCAACCTTTAGGGCATCAATAACTGCAGGAATGGTGTCTTCAAGAATTTCTAGTTCACGGTTCACTTCAATGCGTAGAGCCTGGAAGACACGCTTGGCTGGGTGGCCTGTGCTCTTACCAGGAATGAAAGGAACAACCTTGGCGATGATGTCTGTGAGCTGCTTGCTTGTTGTGAATGGAGATTTTGATCTGATCTTCACAATCTGACGGGCAATAGCTCTTGCGTATCTCTCTTCGCCATAGGTTTTGAAGATACGGTTTAGGTCATCTTCGTTGTATTCGTTGAGAATCTTGGCTGCGGTGAGCTCTTCGGTTGCATCCATTCGCATGTCTAGTGGAGCATCGAATGAATAAGCGAAGCCACGGTCTTTTTCATCCAACTGCATTGAAGAAACACCAAGGTCCAGAAGAACTGCATCTGCAAGGTTTAGCCCTAGCTCTTCGAGAACTTCAGGAATTTCGCTGTAGACAGCTTGAACAAGGTGAATGCGATCTGCGAAAGGAGCAAGACGCTCACCTGCTAGACGAAGAGCATTCTCATCGCGATCGATTCCAACAAGAACTAAGTTTGGGAATCTCAAAAGGAAAGCTTCGCTGTGACCGCCAAGTCCCAGAGTTCCATCAACCAAGATTGCTGACTCGCCTTTTAGCGCTTCACCAAGGATTTCAATGCAACGTTCTAGAAGAACTGGTTCGTGGAGGGATGAGATTTCAGACATTTGTTGCTTTTAGTTCCTAGAGCCTGAACCCCATCCATTTGCACCTTTTGGTTGCTGCTTTAGGAATCGGGGGAGAAATCCAAAGCCAAATAGTTGGAGATTAGGACCTAGGAATTAGTTCAGCCTCACCTCCCCCTCGGAGAAGTTGGCGAATGCTTCAGCACCGGCATTCATGAATGCAGCACGAGTTTCTGGGTTCCAAATTTCAATGTGCTTTCCAGCACCAGCTACAACAAGTTCGCGACCTAGGCCAGCCCACTCACGAAGATTTGCAGTGACCAAGATTCGTCCTTGGCCGTCAGGAGTTTGCTCATCGGCATCACCGAAGAAGTGACGAGTTAGCACTCTAAAGTCCTGGGTTCCAACAGTTGTGTTGGCAGTTAGAGCCTCTGCTCTGCTCTCGTATTCAGCTCTGGTCATTACAACGACACAGTTCTCTTGTCCTTTAGTTAGGACTACTCCTCCAGCCAGACGATCTCTGAATTTTGCTGGAAGGATCAGGCGGAACTTCTCATCGAGTTTGGGATAGCTAGTACCGATAAACACTTGCTCGCCCTTTCCCTAGTTCGACTTTGTACCTTTGCTCCACAATACACCACTTTCATCCACAAATATGCAAATATGTGCAAGAAGTTACTATTCTGGCGTGTTTAGGTCAATAAAAGCAAGGGGTTCTTTGGTGGAGGGAAAATCTCAATTTTGCCAAAAATGGCCTTAAATGACCAAAGGACCACAGCCTTTAGGCTGAAGTCCTTCAGTTTGCTGCCTTTTTGGCAGCTAAGTCTTGGGTTTAGTTACCGTTTCGCTGATCCCAACGGTTCTGAAAATATCCAGAAGTGCCTGGTTTTGGGCCTGTTTTAGGTGTTTTTGTAGGCTGGCTCTCTCGGAATGCCTTGCTAGTCCAGTTCTGGCTAACCAGGTAAAGGCCGGTCAACATGGTCAAGAAAGCTAGAACACCAAGGAGCACCTGCTGGATGGTGGTCGCAAAAATCATAATTCCAAGTCCAAGGACCACAAGTAAGGAACCTAGAACTAGTAATCGGCCGTATTTGACCTTGCCTGGCACCTCAGGAGTCTTCTTTTCCTTGGCAACTGGCTTGCCACCGTTAAGTTGACGTTCAAGTTCATCAAGAACTTTTTGCTCGTTCTCGCTTAATCCCAAAGTTTTCTCCTCGCCTTGCCTTTAATGCTAAACCTATTCGCCAAGTTAGGCTATTCCAGTGAATTATTCAACAAATCTTTTAGGCCAGGTCCAGGCAAATCTAGACAGCTTCTGCCAAAAACAGCGAACCGATTTTGAGGCTATTTCAGCAGATCTAATCCCTGTTGTGGATTACACCCAGAGCTTGCTCCAGGGCGGTAAAAGATTTAGAGCCCTCTTTTGCTACTGGGCTTGGCGAGCATCACTTACTGACTCTTCATATCACCAGAGCGAACAAGAGATTCAAGATTCAGAGCAAGCTATTGCTGGCATTGCAGCATCACTTGAAATGTTCCACGCAGCAGCCTTGGTTCACGATGATCTCCTCGATCAATCTGACACTAGACGCGGTGCTCCTGCTATTCACAAACGTTCTGAAACTCTTCACAAAGAGAAGAGCTGGACGGGTGCACCTGAACGC
>CALFOB010000236.1 GCA_937919125.1 uncultured Micrococcales bacterium
CACCGGTTACGTTGAATACCTTACCCTTGGTCACATCACCTACTGGAACAGAGATAGGTGCACCTGTGTCAGATACTGCCTGTCCACGAACCAAACCATCGGTTGGCTTCAGTGCAATCGCACGGACTAGGTCATCTCCTAGGTGCTGAGCTACCTCGAGGGTGAGGATTGAAACCTCACCATCCAAAGTGATCTCAGTGGTCAGAGCGTTGTAGATACCTGGGATACCATCGTGCGGAAACTCGATGTCAACCACAGGACCTGTTACGCGGGCAATACGTCCGGTAGCAGTGTTCTTGTTCTCGGCCATTTTCTTCTATCTTTCTATTCTTTGTCGCTGGTGTCGACAAGGGCGTCGGCACCACCAACGATTTCGGAAATCTGCTGGGTAATCTCAGACTGACGAGCTGAGTTCGACAATCTGGTGTAGTTCTTGATTAACTTGTCAGCGTTTTCAGTAGCTGACTTCATTGCTTTTTGTCTTGCTGCGTGCTCTGCTGCAGCTGACTGCAACATTGCGTTGAAAATACGTGATTCGATGTAAACAGGAAGCAGGGCATCTAGAACCTTTGATGCATCTGGCTCAAATTCGTATAGTGGGAAGATTTCGTTCTCTTCAGGCTTTGAAACACCTTCAACGATTTCTAGAGGAAGCAAACGAACAACCTGTGGTTCCTGGCTGATCATTGAAACGAACTTGTTGTATACCAAGTGAATTTCGTCCACTCCACCGTCTTCGTAACCTAGGTTGAAGGCTTCAACAACGGCATTAGAGATCTCTTCTGCAGTTGTGAATACTGGAAGATCTGTTCCACCGGTCCAGCTGCGAATAGCAGCACGCTTGCGGAATGAGAAGAAACCAACGGACTTACGACCAACTAGGTAGTAAACAACATCCTTACCCTGGTCCTTTAGAAGCTGAGTTAGTTGCTCAGATTCCTTTAGAACGTTAGTTGAGAATGCACCTGCTAGACCGCGGTCGCTTGTGAAGATAACAACAGCTGATCTGCGAATCTCTTTAGGCTCAGTAGTTAGTGGGTGATCGATGTTAGAGAAGGTAGCAACGGCTGACACAGCACGAGTAATTGCTCGAGAATATGGGTTAGCTGCAGTCAAACGCTGTTGTGCTTTGTAAATGCGTGAGGCTGAAATTAACTCCATGGCTCGAGTAATCTTCTTGGTCGTCTGAGCAGATTTAATCTTCTGCCTATAGACCCGAAGTTGCGCTCCCATGTCTTTGTCCTTTACTTTCTCTTGAAATCAAAAACGCTTGATTAGCGCTTCTGCTTCACAATCTTCTCTTGGTCAACTTCTTCTTCATCAATAGCAGCAACAGACTCGTTACCTACTGATGAAAGAGGCTTACCAACACCGGTTAGGAAGCTCTTCTTGAACTTCACTACATCTGCTTCTAGAGCTGCAACAGTGTCATCCTTTAGATCGTTTGTCTCGCGGATGGTTGTTAGAACCTGTGAGTTGCGACGTAGGTAGTCAAGCAATTCGCTTTCGAATCTCAAGATGTCCTCTACTGGAACTTCATCAAGCTTGCCTGTAGTACCAGCCCAGATAGAAACTGTTTGCTCTTCAACTGGGTATGGAGAGTACTGAGGCTGCTTTAGAAGCTCCATTAGACGTGCACCACGAGCAAGCTGCTGACGTGAAGCAGCATCTAGGTCGCTTGCGAACATCGCGAATGCTTCTAGGGAACGGTACTGAGCTAGTTCTAGCTTTAAAGTTCCAGAAACCTTCTTGATTCCCTTAACCTGAGCCGCACCACCAACACGTGAAACAGAGATACCTACGTCAATAGCTGGTCTCTGGTTAGCGTTGAACAAGTCTGACTGCAAGAAGATCTGACCATCGGTAATAGAAATTACGTTGGTTGGAATGTATGCAGAAACGTCGTTTGCCTTGGTCTCAATGATTGGAAGTCCAGTCATAGAACCTGCACCTAGTTCATCGTTCAACTTTGCACAACGCTCTAGTAGGCGTGAGTGTAAGTAGAAAACGTCACCTGGGTATGCTTCACGGCCTGGTGGACGACGAAGCAATAGGGAAATCGAACGGTAAGCCTCAGCCTGCTTTGATAGGTCATCAAAAATAATAAGAACGTGCTTGCCGTCATACATCCAGTGCTGACCAATTGCAGAACCGGTGTATGGAGCTAGGTACTTGAAAC
>CALFOB010000237.1 GCA_937919125.1 uncultured Micrococcales bacterium
CAGCGATTGGTTTCGGGCTTGTTCTTACCCTCGGTTTTCAATTGCTTGAACAGGAACGAAAGGTGCTTGAACTCAAGAGTTTGAGTCGCAATGCCATGCGGTCTTACTTACTCAGCCCAACAGCAGACTTATTTGATGAAGTCTCTAGACTGCAGTCCGAGAGTCACCTTCTGGTGGAAGAAAGTGTTTCTGTTTCAACTAGTTGCCTTCAGACTGAGTGTGACAAGCCCAACACTCTTATCTGGTTAGAGTTGGAATTAGAGGGCTTATCGGCCAAAGCATTCGGAGTTAGAGGTGGGTAGAGATGAGTCAGGCTCTGCACTGATTTGGTTTGTGTTTCTAGTTGCACTTCTATGTTTACTTGTTCTAACCCTTGCCGCCAGCATCCATCAGTACCTTTTTGCCAGAGAGTTGATTGATTTCACGGAACAGTTCGCTTTGGCAGTCAAGACAAAACTTCAGTTTCAGGAGAACATGCCTGTTTCATCTATAGCTCCAACTTTGCTTTCGGACGTTGTTTCTCAATACAGCTTTACAGGCCTTCAGCTAAAGCAAGTGAGCTTAGAAGCAGGTGAAACAGTGCGGGTTGTTTTCTGTGCGGATTGGGTTTCTCCAGTTACATCAATTGATGCCTCGAGAAGGATCTGTGAGATGGCTTTAGCCCGTTAGGGCTTTTTATCTGGAGCAACTGCATATCTAGGAATGTATTTATACATCAAGCCTGCTCCAACAAAACCTAATATTCCAAAGCCAGCCATTGCTCCTGTGAGTCCAACTGCAAGAACCATTGGTGCAAGCACTAGCGGAGCGGCAGCATCACCGAAGTCGACTAAGAGTCGATAAGAAGCTAGGAATTCACTTCTCTTATCGGGTGGCGCAAGATCAGCACCTAGCACCATGATTACTCCGCTACCAATTCCGTTAGCTAGAGACATGAGTAGAGCTAGAAGGAGGAATGTATTGGCATCAATTGCAATGCCAACAATAAGATGAGCAAGACCTAAGCCAAACAGTGTTGGCACAGCAGCAAAACTCCTACCAAAACGATCCATGATTTGACCACTTAGGTAGAACATCGCAAAGTCCAATGCGCCAGCGATACCAATAATCAAGGAAGCTTGCTCAGTAGGAATAGTTAGTGCAACTGCAATAAGAGGTAAGCCAATCATCCTGGTGCCACGAAGGGCACTAAGGATTGATGATGCTACGCCAAGAGTTGCAAGCTTCTTTCCTTCTCGTCTTGCAACCAAGAAGATCGGAAGAGCACACGTCTGAACTCCAGTCACTAGCTTGTATCTCG
>CALFOB010000238.1 GCA_937919125.1 uncultured Micrococcales bacterium
GTTCAGACGTGTGCTCTTCCGATCTCCCATCACGAACAGCCTGCCTGGATGGTTCTCTTCAATTAGTTCAACTACACGTTCTATTTCACCTCCGGTGAAATAGATGTTCTCCTGGACTACGTTTTCGTATAGTTCTGGGATATGGGTTAGGACGTAGGTTGGGAGAGGTCTAGGGCCTTGAACACCACTTTCGATCTCGAAGTCAAAGGTTGCCCGGCCCTGCAGAATTGCTGAGGAAGTGCTTACTAGGTTGAAATAGCCGTAGTCTTCCCCTGAAGATAGGTACTTTTCAGCCCAGGACATATCTCCATTAGGGCCAGCTAGATAGCCATCGCTTGAGATAGCGGCATAGAAGATACGTTCATTCACAGTAAAAGACTAGTCATGGCTTGGGTAAGATTGAAGCACGCTTCGCTGTGGCAGCAAACATCCAACCCAACTAACTTCGAGGATCTCTACCTTGGCTAAACCTATTGTTCTTATTGCTGAAGAGCTTTCACCTGCAACCGTTGAAGCTCTAGGGCCAGACTTTGAAGTGCGTAACGTTGACGGCACTGACCGCACAGCACTTCTTAAAGAGCTTGCTACCGCTAATGCAATCCTTGTTCGTTCAGCTACTCAGGTTGACGCGGAGGCTATCGCAGCGGCACCTAACCTGAAGGTAATTGCTAGAGCGGGTGTTGGTCTAGACAACGTAGACATCAAGGCTGCTACTAATGCTGGTGTCATGGTTGTGAATGCTCCAACCTCAAACGTTATTTCAGCGGCTGAACTTGCTATCGCTCACATCTTCTCTCTAGCTCGCTTTGTTCCAGATGCTAATGCATCTCTAAAGGCCGGTAAGTGGCAGAGATCTAAGTTCACTGGTGTTGAACTATATGAAAAGACCATTGGAATTGTTGGTCTTGGTCGTATTGGAACTCTAGTTGCTCAAAGACTAAGTGGTTTTGGAACAACTCTTATTGGCTATGACCCTTATGTAACTCAGGTAAGAGCAGAGCAAATGGGTGTTGAACTAGTTTCTCTAGAAGATCTAATGAAGAGATCTGATTTCATTACTATTCACATTCCTAAGACACCTGAGACCACAGGTCTTATCAGTACCGACGAGTTTGCTATTGCTAAACCTAATCTTCGTATTGTCAATGCATCTCGCGGTGGCATCATCGATGAAGATGCTCTCTACGCTGCATTGAAGTCAAACCGTATTGCTGGAGCAGGACTAGACGTGTTCGTGAGTGAACCTCCAACAGGTTCACCACTTCTAGAACTAGAAAACATTATTGTTACCCCTCACCTTGGAGCTTCTACTGATGAAGCTCAAGAGAAGGCAGGTATCTCTGTAGCTAAGAGCGTAAGACTTGCTCTAGCTGGAGATCTAGTGCCTGATGCTGTGAACGTGGCTGGTGGAGTTATTGATGCTGCTGTTAGACCTGGTATTTCACTTATGGAAAACATGGGTCAACTACTCTTTGCTATTTCAGGTGGCAACGTAGCGTCTATTGAAGTTGAAGTAAGAGGAGAGATTGCATCTCTTGATGTTTCAGTATTGAAACTTGCTGGGCTAAAGGGCTTCTATCAGAATGCTGTTACTGAGCAGGTCTCTTATGTGAATGCACCTCTAATGGCCGAATCTAGGGGAGTAGAAGTAAAGCTCTCAGTTGATTCCAACAGTGATGAATACAGAAATGTAACAACCATTAGAGCAGTTCTTGCTGATGGAACAACATCTTCTGTTTCTGGAACAGTTATTGGACCTAAGCTTCAACAGAAGATTGTGAACCTAAATGGTTACGATGTTGAACTTGCTATGGCAGAACACCTAGTGATGATGGTCTATGCAGATAGACCAGGCATCGTTGCTGTTTATGGAAAAGCATTTGCTGAGAACAACATCAACATCGCAGCTATGCAGATCGCTAGAAACTCCAAGGGCGGTAAAGCTCTATCTGTCATCACCGTTGACTCTAAGGTCGATGCTGAAGTACTAGAGGCAGTAAGAGTTGCTATTGAAGCAGATGTTCTGAAAGCTATTGATCTAAAGCTTGACTAAAGGCTTGCTTCATAAGACAGGTCTCGACCTGAATTAGCCCAGCCATCTGTTCCACCAGCTACAGAAACTACGTCATAGCCTTGGGCTTCTAGGTAGTTGGCTACAGTCATAGATCTTCCACCTGAACGACAGATGATGAAGATTCTTGCCCCATCATCTAGCTTGTCTAGGTTCTCTGCCACATCATTCATAGGAATGTGGTGGGCGTTAGGAACGTGTCCTTCTGCCCATTCATGGTCTTCTCTAACATCAAGGACAAAGCCGCCTCGATTAATGACATCAGCTAGTTCATCTAGAGTTACTTCGGTTGCCATGAGATCTCCTAATCCTTTTCCTATATCTTAACTAAATCTGGTTGGGCTATTCTTTAAATACGTTCTTGAAAGGGTTGAAATGAAGAAATTGCAGGTTTCTGTTGCTGCACTTTTAGCCTTAGTTCTACTAACTAGCTTGAGTGCATGTGCTCCAGCCAAGCTCAGCATGGATAACGTCACTGAGATAATTGATACTCGCACAGCCGAGGAATACAACAAGTCGCACATGGTGGGGGCAATAAACATTGAGATGGCAACCGGAGGCTTCATTGCAGAGGTAGCTGAGATTGAACCTAAGGGAACCTTCTATGTATATGGCGAGACTGTCGAAGAAGCTGCTGAAGCAGTTATAAACATGAGAGAACTTGGTTTCACAAGTGTAATCAACATCGGCACATTCGCTGATGCCCAGAATGTTCTTCCACTTAAAGTGACTGACTAATGGATTCATCTACCTGGGATCAGAAGTATTCAACAGACGAGTTCATCTATACCAAGATTGAAAACAGATTCGTTGTTGAATTCTGCAAAGACCTAGATGGAACCAACAAGAAGGCTATTGATCTAGCCGGTGGTGAAGGTAGAAACAGCGTTTGGTTAGCTAAGCGTGGTTGGCAGGTGGAGAACATTGATTTCTCCCAGGTTGCTCTCGATAAATACCTTCAGTTTGCTAAAGAAGAAGGTGTTCTCGATAACTGTCTTGCTACCTGCTCAGACGGTGAGTCATTTGTTCCGAAGCTAGATTCTGTTGAACTGGCTGTTGTTGCTTACTTACAGATACCGGAACCTGATCTTGAGGTTGCTATTCGAAGACTGAGTTCACATGTTGTACCTGGTGGAAATCTGGTTGGAGTATGGCATTCCAGAGAGAATCTAGAAGGTGGTTTTGGTGGTCCTAGAGATCCTCAGGTCCTACCTAATGTTGAGACGATTACTAAAGCATTACAAGAAACAGGGCTTGAGATCGAGGTTCTAGAGAACCGAGATGGGCAAATCCAGACTAAAGAAGGCTTGAAGCCTTCAGTTACCTTAGTTTTATTGGCTCACAGACCCCTATAGAGATACTCCTCTCAAGTAAAGTTATAGAAAACGAGTAGGAATAAGAGCCAAGTGTCTAAGCAAATAAACATAGGTGTCATCGGTGGGGACGGTATTGGTCCTGAAGTCACAGCAGTAGCTCTTGAGGCTATGAACCTGGCTACTCGTGGTTCAGGTGTTGAATTTGTAACTACCGAATATGACCTAGGTGCCAAAAGATATGCAGCTACCGGTGAAATCCTTACCGATAAGGACATGGAGTCTCTAAAGAGCCATGATGCAATCTTGCTTGGAGCTATCGGTGACCCAAGTGTTCCTTCAGGTGTTCTTGAGCGTGGACTACTTCTAAAACTTAGATTCAGTTTTGATCACTTCATCAACCTACGTCCAACCAAGCTTTACCCAGGTGTTATTAGCCCATTGGCTGAGCCAGGCAACGTTGACTTTGTTGTAGTTCGTGAAGGCACCGAAGGTGCTTATGTTGGTAACGGTGGTTCTATTCGTGTTGGAACAGAGAATGAAGTAGCTAACGAAACTTCAGTGAACACCAAGTTTGGTGTTGAGAGAACTGTTAGATATGCATTCGAGTTAGCAGCTAACCGTGAGCGTAAGAAGCTAACCCTTGTTCACAAGCACAACGTATTAGTAAATGCTGGCTGGTTATGGCAGAGAACTGTTGATGAAGTAGCTCAAGAGTTTCCTGCAGTAACAGTTGACTACCTACACATTGATGCGGCAACTATTTTTATGGTTACTGACCCAGAGAGATTTGATGTCATTGTCACTGACAACCTCTTTGGTGATATCTTGACTGATCTAGCTGCGGCTATTGGTGGTGGCATTGGTATTGCTGCTTCAGGAAACATCAACCCAACTGGAGCATTCCCATCAATGTTTGAACCAGTTCATGGTTCAGCTCCTGATATTGCAGGTAAAGGTTTGGCAGATCCAACAGCTGCTGTTCTCTCAGCTGCGATGCTTTTGGATTACCTAGGTAACCCAGTTGCTGCAGCAAGAATTGAAAGAGCTGTTGCAATTGATTTATCAACACGTGGTGATGCAAAGAGATCAACTGCTGAAATAGCTCAAAGTATTTTCGCTCAACTTTAGAAAGAGTAGATTAATGGAATTCAAGATCATCAAGTCTGAACATCCAATGCCTGATGCAGAGCGTGAAGCATTACTAGAAAACCCTGCTTTTGGCGTTAACTTCACTGACCACCAGGTAATCATTGAGTGGACTAAAGATGGTGGCTGGCAGAACGCCAGAGTAGAACCTTACGGCCCAATCATGATGGATCCATCAAGTGCTGTTCTTCACTATGGTCAAGAAATCTTTGAAGGTATCAAGGCTTATAGACACCAAGATGGTTCTATCCACACCTTTAGACCAGAAGCTAACGCAGCAAGATTACAAAAGTCTGCTCACCGTATGGCACTACCTGAACTGCCTACAGAATTATTCGTTGAAAGCCTTAGAGCTCTCATATCTGTTGATGCAGCATGGGTGCCAAAGCCAGTTAATGAAAAGACTCTCTACTTCAGACCTTTTGAGATCGCAGCAGAGAACTTCCTAGGTGTTAGAGCAGCTCACAGAGCCGAATACAGAGTGATTGCATCACCTGTTGGTCCTTACTTCACAGGCGGACTAAAGCCAGTGAGCATCTGGATTGCTCTAGATTCAGCAAGAGCTGGTAGATACGGAACCGGTGAAGCTAAGACTGGCGGAAACTATGCAGCTAGCCTGCTGGCTCAAAACGAAGGCTATGAGAATGGTTGTTCTCAGGTGCTATTCCTAGATGCAGAATCTCACACCTACATTGAAGAACTAGGTGGCATGAATGTCTTCTTCGT
>CALFOB010000239.1 GCA_937919125.1 uncultured Micrococcales bacterium
GAGCATCTGACTACGGATCAGAAGGTTGGGGGTTCGAGTCCCTCCAAGCGCACCACACAGCGCCTTAGCGTCTCACCAATCAACTGGTTTTTTCTTTTCGTTGTATTTTCTTATCAGCCAAGCATTTGCCCAACACAAGCTCCATTCAGTCTGACAATTAACTAAAGTCCTAAAAAGGGGGGCATTCACCCAACGGCTTAGAAAACCCAATTTGTATACTGGGATTGGATAACCAAAGGTCCAAACATTCCCAAAAGGGGCAATTCGATGAGAAGAAATCTCGTAACTCAAATCTCGATCGCAGCTGTGCTGATGTCGTTAGTATTTCCTTTACAAGGTAATGCGAGCATGACAAATGATGTTCTGGTGGTAAACGCCGCAACAAACTTTGACTCAACTGCAATTGAGTCTGCGACTTTTTCTGACACTTTATCTGAATACGGCGCTCTCCCAAGCGCAAGCCACAGGTTCGCCTGTGCTGTCAGATCTTCAGGATCGGTTGAATGTTGGGGATGGAACGGTGGGGGAGCTCTTGGGGTAAATCCAAATACCCTTACTTTTTCCAGAACCCCAAGGACTATTCCCGGCATTAGTAATGCTGTTTACGTCAGTACCGGTTCAGACATAACGGGCGGAACCTCTTCACCGTGTGCATTGTTAAGTTCTGGTGAAGTGAAATGCTGGGGCAGGAACAGCCTCGGGCAGCTTGGTGATGGAACAAAAATAGACTCCTGGGCTCCGGTCTTAGTCTCTGGAGTTTCAGGTGCTACCGCTCTAACTGTGGGGCCTGCCAGTGCGTGTGCGATTCTGTCGGGAGGCGCTTTGAAATGTTGGGGTAACTCTTACTACATGGGTGAACAGAATATATCCGATGCAATTTCGGTCAGCATCAACGAAATGGTTGGTTGCGTCGTTGTTCAAGATGGTCGAGTCAAGTGTTGGGGCACAAATTACAGAGGACAACTCGGAGACGGGCAAGTCTCTGGCTTCACACGAGGACCAGAATTTGTTCAAGATGCTTCAGATGCTTTAGAAGTCCACGTTGGACGGAACTTCGTATGCGCCAAGCTTTCTACTGATCTTGTTACTTGCTGGGGTATGAATACTTCGGGACAAGTATTGCCCGCAACCCCTGTAGAAGGCCTTGAGGCTTCCGCCTCACTTAGCGTTGGTGATAAGGCCTGTTCCGTTTCCAAAAGCGGTGAGCTGTTTTGTTGGGACGGGCCCGGTGAACCGGTTTCGAAAAAATTAAGTGTTTCTAACGTTGTCTACGTTAGCCAGAACGGGGACCGTACCTGTGTGACTCTAACTAGCGGAGCAATCGACTGTTGGGGTTTGTTGGAATTCACCGGGCCTGACTACCAGAATGCTGTCTACAGCCAAACTCCGCAAAATGTTTACGGTTTTTCAGGAATAGTTATATCGACAACCAACTCCTCAATCAAACTTTCGGCAACAAGTGGTCGGGTAGATTCAATCGCCCTAACTTATAAGAAGTTCGACTCACAGAGTTGGACGGAGCTTTCTTGTGGTTCAACTTGCAATATTGCGGATCTAACTCCAGGAACTAGATACATGTTCCGCTTCGAACTTTTTGAACTAGAGAAAAGCCTAGGCAGTTTTTCTGGTGTGGAAGCCAGTACGGGGGGAACAGGAACTTTTTCTGTGCAGGTCACTGATTCAGCCGGGAACCCAATTTCCCTAGGTTCTTATACATGGGCTTCATTGGATGGTCTCAATAAATCTTCTTCCGCAAAGACAGGAACTGTTCTGGGTGGAGCAACCTTTAACTCCGTACCAGCAAAGATGATATTGATAACAGTGACTGGCGCTCTTCTCTCAGACGGTAGTTCTGTAACAGGAACATTCACTACTCAAGCAACAAATGGGGCAGCAACTCTTTCTCTGCCGATAGCTCCAAATAAACAAGAAAGATTAGTTAAAGTTCAATTGCCTTCAGGAGATCCCGTCCCCGGTGCAACAGTAAGTTCAACCGGTCTGAGCAGCTCAGCACCTATCCAGTCATCAAGTTTTTCTGGTTCAGTATCTCTTACTGCAACATTGAGCGGGGTAACTGATTCTGATGGTCTAACGAAACTAGTTGGATATGCTTTAGAGCCTCTTTTGGTCCAGGCAACTTATGACGATGGAGAGCTAAACCAATCAACTGCGCCAACAGCTATGGCAGAGACTTTGACCACTTTGGAACTTGATTACCTACCGATTGTGTCTTTGACTAAGGAAGAGGTAACCGCACCGGTGAACTCGATAGTTTCTATTCCTATATCTGTCGGCGATGCAGAGCCAAGTGTGCCCGCAAGACTCGGACTAATAGGTCGCTCCTCATTTGGTCCTCGTGCTGCGTCGACCAAGTCTTATGGTGGAGTTCAAGTATCTGTCTCCCCACCACCTGGTGCCTCTCAAACTGCTTGTAAATCAAAGACTGCGCTTTCCGCAACCACTAGTTCAACGGGGCGAGCAACTCTAAAAGTATGCGCTTCGGTTTCAGGTGAATACATCATTCGCACTAGAGGCGCTGTCAGCGCTGGAGCAGTGACAATTCGCGTTAGCAATTCCAAACCGATGCAAGTTACATCGTTGGATTCAAGATCGCTTGCTGCCGGAAAAGCACTCATAGCCTGGGGGCTACCTAGATATAGCGGTGGCTCAACGATAAAGAGCTACACAGTGGTTGCCTCTGCGACTGGTAGCCCGACTATAACTAAGGTGTTCACCTCAACGAGTTCTTCATTCAAAACCAGATCTTTCAACTTCTCTGGCCTAGCTCCAGATAAGCGCTGGACATTCAAAGTGACATCTACTAACAAATACGGAACCAGCCCATCGGCCTCGACCAACGTTCTAGTTAGAGGTACCCGCTAATTGAGTTGGGAGCTCCATTAGAACCAAGTTAATTAGCTGGGGTTATGACCAAAGGTAGACAAGCCACGAAAAGAACGGTCACTACTGTAGCTTGGTCCCCACTACCTGAAACGCCGACCATTAGAAATCAAGTCTTTGAAGAGTGATTGCTAGGCTAGCGATAATCAGGCTATATAGCTGAAGGAGCAAGCCATATGGCAGATGAAAAGTTTGATTGGCAAGAGCAGATTGCAAAGAACCAGGAGCTCTATAAGCTCCAGTTGATGCGTGAGCAGAACTCACTGCTAAGCGACATGGCCGGAAAGAATACTGAACCAACTCGTCCCGGCAAAGTTAATTGGCTTGCTCTATTTATGGTCTTCGTTGCCCTATTCGTTATTGGCGGATCTTTCTTTATCGTCCATCTTCAGAACCAGTCTTCTTACCCAAATTTCCAGGAAGAGACCATTCCAGAGCCAGAGGTAACTCTAAACCCAGGTACTGGATACACAACTCACAGAGTCTGGCTAAAGGCTCTTTGGAGTTGTGGCTATAAAACCACCAACCTTAAGAAGTATGGTGATGGCTATTACAACTACAAGCGGACAGCTAAGCCGAAATCGGGACAGTTTTATATCGAGTATTCAAATGGGTTAGCTTCTCTAGATCTACCTAAAGCATCTACAAAAGCAGTTAACTGTCTTTCACAAAGGCTATATGGAATCAATGCAAGCAAGATAGAAAAGTACGATGTACTTCCTCTAGATGGTGGCTTTGCGATCTGGCACGGAATAAGTTCTGGTCCACCGGAATACACCTTTACTTAGCAGAAGTAGAGCTCATCGCTCCGAAACTAGCCAAACAATTAACCTTTCAGATTCTTTAGTAACAAAGTCAACATGTATTGCTTGCCAATTATTGGGTTGCGTGTCATCCCAACATATGGGCGAATAGATTTTGCTTGGTTCGTACTGAGTCGCATCTCCAAGAGCCTTTGCCAAGGCCTCCTTGGAAACCCAGATCAGTGTCTCCAGATCGTTGTCAGAACTGAATCTAGAGGACATGATTAGATCCTTTTCACCAGGAGCCAACATTGCGATTTCGAATAATTCCGAATTGACAGACCAGTCAAAGTCGGCTTCCTTGGCAATTTCCAAATCAATACCGCATCGCTGATTTGAAAGCACTTCAATCGCAAATCGCCCAGAATATGAACGACTCAGTTGTTCGAGGTTGTGCCTTCTAGGAATCGATCCTGAGATTTTGTTGCTCTGAGCAGAATCAGAGCGTTCGTGAAGAGTGACTCTGCCAGATAGCGCAGGGAAATACTCACTTATGTTCCATGATCGGCCAATAGAACTTGTGATATAAGGAAGGTTTTCAAGTTCAATCATCGAGCCTCAATCGGATTGCCAAGCCATTGCGACATTTTAGGCACAACTTCGCCTCTTGCAACAAGTGATCCAGCAGAGATTGAGCTTGACGCACCAACACGAGACCCAGGCAATAAGAATGTTCCAGATCCGATTGTCGAGTTGCTTTCAATTTCGACTGAATCTAGACGCATTAGTCTGTCGTGGAAGAGGTGCGTTTGTAAATCTGCAGACTTCATGATTGTCGAGTTGTCGCCAATCCTAATTAGATCTGGGTCGTCGAGGAACCAGGTTCCTAAGGAAACGTTTTTCCCAATCCTCGCACCCATCATTCGCAAGAAGTGATTGTGTAGAGGTGTATCGATAGTTACTGAGCCAACCCATGGAATTGCCAGGGACTCTACGAAATTCCAAACGAGTTCATTGCGCCATACGAAGTTAGTCCAGAGGCTATGTTCGGATTTGACCACTCTCCCCACGAGCACCCACTTTGCTGCAATGACAGTCAACACAGCTGCGTAGCTTGCGAGAGTGTATAGAAGCCCGTAGCAGATTACCCACACAATTTGAGGGTCATTGTCAGTTGTCAATTGCTCTACAAAAAAGAGCATTGAGCCAAGTAGAACATAATTTATAGCTGCAGGAAGCAATCTGAATATCTCTACAGATAAACGCTTAGCCTTCAGGGAAGCAGTTGGTGCGTACGTTAATCGATTTTCAACTTGAGCGGTAATGTGAGGAAATTCAACTGGAGGAATTCCCAAGAAGGCAGCGTTTGCCACGTTGTTTGCAGGAGCAATTGATGCCACTCCTACCAACACCCCAGTACTTACCTTCACGTCAGCACCTGCATGGCCACTATTGCCCATGAAGCTGCGGCTTTCTAGAAGCACTGAACCAATACGCACCCAGCCGCTTTTTATTTCCCTCGGAGCTAAAGACACATCATCTGCGATGAAGCATTCATCACCTATTTCAACAAGACCAATTTGACCGTTGAATGTCGAAATCTCACAGTTCTTGCCAACCTTAGCTCCCAGCAACCTAGCCCAGATTGGTGTTACAACGCTTGCATAAACCCAATAGCTATTGCGTCTGGATCTCTGTAGCAGCCTTTCAACAACCCACGAAGCGTATCCTTCTCGGCTGTCCGTTGAGAACAGGCCAGCTTTCACACTACGCGTTGCGATTCTTATCACTAGGCCCTGAACAACTGTGCTCACAACTGCTGTAAAAGGGCCTAAGACAAGAGCCCATGAGATAAGCAGTTCACCTAGTTGAGAAACCCTTGCACTGCTATTCGCAATATTGATGAGCAGAAGCATCGGTATGTAAGTCGCAAGTTGGACTATGGCAAAAAGGGATGGACTCAAAGCGTAGGCAATGACCCACCGCTTGTTCTTTACGGGACGAGCACTAGGCCAATTAAATCCCGATATTTCTACCATTGGAGAACCCTGAATAACTAAATTGCTGCCGACACTTCGATCAACAAAAGTCCCAACTTCAATCTCAGTGCCAGATCCGATTGAGACACCCTCTGCAAGGAAAGACCTGTTTCCTATTCGCACATCTGAGCCAAGATCGAAGCCATCCACAAACAATGAGCCATCAGAAATATTCCATCCCGAGACGTGCACGTCTCTACCTATTGAGCTGTGAGCACCCATCGATAGATTTCCAAGAACAGGAGGTAGGCTCTCGATTGTGCAGCCCTGTTCAATTCTTGAACCAGTCAGCCGAGCAAAAAGTATCATCCAAGGCGACCCAGCTAACTCGCTCACGAAGAGCATGTCGCATACTCTTTCCGCTAGCCAAATTCGGAGATGAGTTAATCCGTTTCGTTCGAACCGACCACTTTTTATGCCAATCGTTATCAATCGAATCAAGAAGGCTGATATAACCGCTCTGCCTAAGCCAGCTCCAATAAATGCCATAACCGCAAGAATTGAAAATATCTCAAACCATCCAGGATGCATTCCCCCAAGAGAAAGTAAAAGCAAAAATAGAAATCCGATTACTGATCCAACTAATGTTTGCAATATAAAAGCCAGCAATGATTTAGATCTGTCTCCACGTTTTTTTGACCCATGCGCATTTGAGGGTTCCAGAGTACTTTTCCGAGTAGTTAGCTTGAGATGCAAAGTCTCTGGGGTTGGGTATTTATAAACGTCCGCCACTGTTACGGATGCAAACTTTTTTCTCAACTGAACCACGAGCTGTGCAACTTTTATACTCGTGCCCCCAAGAGCAAAGAAGTTGTCTTGTTCATTAACTTTTTCTAGCCCTAGAACCTTAGAAAACTCTCTGGCAATGAAGCTACCATCTTGATCAACTCGAAATGAGTTCTTAATCAATTCAGATAATGCAGACTTGTCTACCTTCCCAGAAGTCTTTATTGGCAATGAGTCCAGCACATGCAATGTGGGTCTGATGCCTGCAGGAAGTCTGCCTTGCATCTCTCGTTGAACAGCATCACTACTATGGCCATCTTTCAAGACGAGGAAGCTATGGACGTTGTAATCACCTTGCTCTGTGCGAACTGCTACAGCTGAAGAGGCTGCTACGCCAGTGATGCTTGCTGACACCTGCTCAATCTCAGTAAGGTCAATTCGCTTGCCTCCAACCTTTATTTGTTCATCTACGCGACCGACGAACTCCAGCCCTCGAAGAGTAACGCGCACGAAGTCTCCTGTGAAGTACGACCTCTGCCAGCCAAGAGAAGGGACAGGTCGATATTTCTGCTTATCAAACTCATCGTTTAGATACCGCCCTAGGCATTTGCCCGATATAGCCAGTTCGCCAACTTCGCCTAACTCCACCGGTCTACCACTTTCATCAAGAACAGCAATTGAAGATCCTTGAATTGGCAAACCAATGGTGATCGGATCCCCTCTTCTTAGATGTGTCGCTGTTGTGATTACCGTGGCCTCAGTTGGCCCGTAGGTATTCCATAGCTCCATGCCTTCTCGCTGAAGCCCCTCTGCTAATTCAACAGTGACAGCCTCACCTCCTAGAATCAGTAGCTTTAGACCACTCATTTCTTCTTCAGTCAAGAATCTGGCAATACTTGGAATGGTAGACAAAACTTCAATTCGCTCGTTTTGCAAGGCGTGTGGAAGATCAGGGCCGGAAGTTAATACCTCGCGTGCGATTGGCACCAATGTTCCTCCATTGGCCCAGGCAAGCCACATCTCCTCCACGGAAGCGTCAAAGGCCGGCGAGAGAGTGGCCGCAACACGAGTACCTGGTTTTATAAGTCGGTTGCTGCCAAACAGTTTTTGCTCGGCAAATACAAAGTTGACCGCGCTTTCATGAGTTACTGCCACTGCCTTTGGTGTCCCGGTACTACCAGAGGTAAAAATAATCCAAGCGTCAGATTTAGGAGACGCTTCTGTTAGAGCTCGACGGCGTCCATGTCTTATCTCCAAACCCGATTCAGTGAAAACAGCTGCTGCGTCGCAGGTCACAGCAATGCGTAAAAGTCTGGATTCTGAGTCTTCAAAATCGATCGGCACGTATGCCGCACCTGAGAAAAGAATGCCAAGTATGGTCTCATAAAGTTCAACACCACCAGTTGGTAATTTGACCACCACACGATCTCCAACACCAACACCTTTCTGGTGTAGAACTTTGGCAATGGCTTTTGCTCGTCGAAGAAGTTTTTTATAGGTGACAGTTTTATATTTAGTTTCTATTGCAGGAATTTTAGGGAAGCTTTTTGCGGCTTTTTCAAAAACACTTAAGAGAGTGCCCTCACTGGTGCTCTTAAGGCCTTCGAAATAAGACACTCTCAGCGCTCCAATCCTAGATTTCTTCACCTAAGTCTCACGCCTGCTCTTTTCCAAATCAGTTTGAGAACTGTGGGAAAACCTATGGAATTACCGCCCACCGATTTTGTTTGCTTGAAACCAAAACTTTGGAACTGGAGTAAAGAGCTGATAGTTAAAGTAAAGAAGGCATCCCAGTTTGGAATGCCTTCTTTACTAAACGAACTATGTAGCGTTAA
>CALFOB010000240.1 GCA_937919125.1 uncultured Micrococcales bacterium
ACACGACGCTCTTCCGATCTCTTCACACTAGGGTTCTGGTCCTTCCTAGTTATTGCAGCTTTATTCGCTCTAGTTTCTAAAGTTGCTCTCTTTACTCTTATTTCTTCACCGGTACTTGCAACACCTATTGGAATCGCCTTCGTTGTCTATTCGGCTTTGATAGTTCTGACCACATTAGATGCCTTGCGTCTGATGTATTTGCATAGAGTCACTATGAGGTTCAAGTCGATTCTTGTGGTTTTGATTCTTCTAACTGGAACCTTCAATGGTTATGTTGCCAACACAATTGGATCTACTGCTCTAGTAGCTTCGAACTTCACAGCCACAACATTCAAGAACTCGGAAGCCTTTGAACCAACTAAGGGCAGATACAACATTCTGGTTCTAGGTGGAGACTCAGGTGCTAATCGCATGGGTCTGCGTCCAGACAGCATCTCTGTTCTGAGCGTCAGTGCTGAAACAGGGATGGCGGTAAACATTGGTTTGCCAAGAAACCTACAGAGGATTCAATTCAAAGAGCGCACACCAATCAGAAGTGTTTATCCTTATGGCTTTAACAACAACTGTGAAGGTGAATGTTTTCTAAGCTCCATCTACAAAGTCACAATGGATAACCACAAAGACCTTTACCCAGGTATTGGTAAAAAAGCTTCTACTGCAGGAATTGAAGCAACTAGATCTGCAGTCGAGTGGGTCACAGGTCTTGAGATTGATGCCTATGTCCTAATCAACATGGATTCATTTGTCGAACTGATTGATGCACTGGGTGGAATCAGAGTCAACGTGAAGAAGGCTCTTCCAATTGGCGGACAGCAGGATTGTTACCCTGCTGACAATGAACACGAATCTATTTGCCCTGATGCTCTTGGTTGGATTGAAAAAGGCATTCAGAATATGGATGGTCGCACGGCCCTTTGGTATGCAAGATCCAGACACAACACCAATGACTACGACCGAATGAAGCGACAGAGAGAAATTCAGAACATAGTCCTGAAGAAGATAGATTTGCAAACACTGCTTTTCAAACTCAATGCAGTTGCAGGAGCAGGTGCCAAGCTCATCAAGACTGACATTCCAGGAAGTTCCCTCCCAACACTTATGGATCTTGCTCTGAAAGCTAGATCTAGCGGACTGAAGAGTTTGCAACTTACTAGCCCAACAA
>CALFOB010000241.1 GCA_937919125.1 uncultured Micrococcales bacterium
ATCTGAAATCTCAAAAAGCCTAATCTCGGACATGCAGCCTGACCTCACGATTGAGGTTTCCGCAACTCCAGTCCTGCGTGACATGGATGAGATGGTTGTGGTTCAGCTTGAAAAAGTCAAAGGTCAGGGGATGATCAAAAAGGGCGTTCTGCTAAACCCAGATTTCGAGAACACCCTCGAAAAAGACAAAGTGAAGTCATCGCTTTCATCAGGCACAGATTTGTTTGTTTTAGACCAAGGAATGGCAAAGCTTGCTGAGCTTCAGAAGGCATTCGTGGCTGAAGCATCAGGGGTAAAGCCTTTGCTTTTGATTCAGCTTCCAGACAAGAAGTCGGACATAAGCGATTCTCTTCAGGATCAACTTATGGATCATCTTGCTGAGAAGTATCAAATAACGCTTGCTAACGACAAACTTGCAATCTATCTCTCTGAGTCAAAAGAGAACTTGGAAAACATTGCCAAGAATGATTCTCCAGTAGAGGTAATGCTGTTCAAGCAAGCTATCGCCCTTGGTTGGGACTGTCCTCGTGCAGCCATCCTTGTCTTGTTTAGAGATCACAAGAGTCTCACGTTCTCAGTCCAGACAGTGGGGCGAATCATGCGTATGCCTGAGCCAAATTTGGGTCACTATAAAAATGAGATTCTGAACCACGCCTATGTGTTTACCAACTTGGCTGACATTTCTATCAACGAGGATGTTTCATCAGGTTATCTTTCGGTCTTCACAGGCAAACGTAAAGAAGACATTCCGTCTTTGAAGCTTGAGTCCGTCTACCGCCAGAGGCAGCGTGAGAAAACACGCCTAAGTTTGGATTTCACACGAATTTTCCTAGAAGTGGCAGATAGAACACAGCTAGCAAAGAAACTTGATGTGAATAACCCTCAAGTCAAGGCTGATTTCATCACTAACTTCAGAGCTGAGTCCGTAGATCAGTTAGCAAACTCAAACATCCATGGGTGGCTTGAGGTAGATCTTGATAGCGAACAGGATCTTCAAAAATTATTTGACTTTTTCGTTATAAAAAACCTAACCCCATTCTTTCCTGAGAGACGATCTGT
>CALFOB010000242.1 GCA_937919125.1 uncultured Micrococcales bacterium
AGTGGCTCAGGCTCGGTTACATCTACTCCTGCCCCAGCGATAACGCCATCGTTTAGGGCAGCGACCAGATCAGTGGTGTTCACCACGGCCCCACGGGCGACATTTACAAAATAAGAAGATTCCTTCATCTTTTTGAATCTCTCTAAATCGAAGAGGTTTCTTGTGTTCTCGGTAAGTGAACATGCTAAAAAGACCCAGTCGGCTTTGGGAAGAAAGTCATCGAGTTCAGCAAGTTGAACAGTTCGAGTAGCTCCTGAAAAAGCCTCCGCCTTATTTCTAACTACTGTGACATCACATCTGAAAGGTGTAAGGAGCTTTACTAGTTCTTCGGTTATTCCGCCTGCCCCAACAATCAGTATGTTTGCGTCATACAGCGATGCTGCAAATTTCCTACCCCAGCTGGTAGCTCGTACTCTTTCCGGAACTACACGGCCTAATGCCATTGCGAGCATTAGAGCATGTTCAGCTACTGGTTCGCGATATGAGCCTTTGGCGCATGCGAACCGGACTGGAAAATGAAGGACATTCTGAAAAGCATCAACTCCCGCGAATGGAAGCTGGACAAATTCGAGTTGAGGATTCTCAATCAGTGTTTGCTCTAAACCTTTTGGGTCAGAGTAATCCGTCCAGATTAGAGCTCCAACATTTGCACCCAAGGGCGAAAGAGTTGAGCCACTTTCTAACACAGCTTGCTTGTAGGCCGGAAAACTCTTTGGGGCAATTGTTACTAGTGAGCGATCGATGCTCATCGAAGTTCTCTAATCTGAGCTTCGATAGCCATCAACTGTCTTTGCATTAGAGTGTGCTGCTCTGGGTTAGTTTCAGCATCTATCTGAGAAAGATTTGCACGCATCGAATCTCGCTGTCTTGTGAGCATCTTTCGTTGAGCACTTGCAATCACTCCAACTGCGTAAGCCAGAATCTCATCAGGTGTCGTTACCGGAAGTTCCTTGCTACCTAACTGTCTAACCAGGCCATGAAGAACTTCTGGCGTCTTAGAACCTATTTGGTTGAACCAATCTGGTTGGTGAATAGAAGCGATTGATTGTGCAGCAGATTGAGCAATAACAACGTACGCAGGAGTTCCAAACATGTTTTCACAAATCTGAAGTGCTGCTTCTGGCGTCCAAGCAGTTGGCACCTGAAGAAGAACCGCAAGAACCTCTTGCTCTAACCGAGTGTTAGCGTCTTGCAAGTTAGGCATGGGAAACTCTGGACCATCCTCTGGTGGAGGTGGATCACCAGGGTTTAGTTCAGGCGGCAGATAAGAACTCTCTCCACGTCTTGCATTTGTTACAGCAGCTGCTCTCTGCTTAGTGAGTTCAGCACTCAGTAGACGATTGATTTCATCATTACCCAGTTGAACCTTGCCAGCTAGGGAACGAACATATTCCTCTCTAGCCCCTAAGTCGGTGATTCTAGTTAGAACTGTAACTGCGGCAGTAGCAGCAGATAACCGACCAGGGAATGAACTTAGATCGTGACCTTGAATCTTTTGGTCTAGTGCAAATTCGTAGATTGGTCGCTTTGAGGCGATCATTGCCTGAACAGCTGCATCGCCTTTTTGAATACGAAGATCGCAAGGGTCAAGACCTTCTGGACCAACTGCTACGAAAGTTGACGCAATGAATTTACCTGATGATTCAAAGGCTCTCATAGCCGCTTTTTGTCCAGCTGCATCGGGATCGAAAGTGAACACTACTTCGGCTGACTCTCCCCCTGTTCCGAAAATTTGATTGATCTTTCTGATGTGATCATCACCAAATGCAGTTCCACAAGTAGCAACAGCTGTTGTGATGCCTGCAAGATGACATGCCATTACATCTGTATAGCCCTCAACAACTACTACCTGACGATTCTTTGCGATGTCTTTCTTAGCAAGATTCAAGCCATAGAGCACTTGGGATTTGTGATACACAGGCGTCTCTCCTGTGTTGATGTATTTAGCTAATGGATCATCTTCATAAATCTTTCGAGCTCCGAAACCGATAACCGCGTTGGTGGCATCTCTAATCGGCCAGACCAGTCTTCCTCTGAACTTGTCATAGGTGCGGCCTTCTTTGGCTACCAGAAGGTCAACCTTGACTAGTTCTTCCTCTGTGAAGCCCTCCTTCTTGAGAGCATCGCCAAGACTATTCCAGCCCTTAGGTGCATAACCTATTCCAAAGTACTCTGCTGCTTGTTGATCGAAATTACGTTGAGATAGAAAATCTCTAGCTGACTGTGCTTCAGGGCTGGCCAAGGATGCTGCGAAGAACTTGGCAGCGGCTTCGTTGGCTGCTAAGAGCCTTGCTCTGTTGACTCCTTCATCACGATTAGAGCCTGCTTCATAAGTGATCTCATAGGAAATCTTTGAGGCACACTTCTCAACCGCTTCATAGAAAGTGATGTTCTCGATTTTTTGGAGGAACTTATAAACATCTCCACCTTCACTGCAACCAAAGCAGTGATAGAAACCTTGGTCAGGTTTTACGTTGAATGAGGG
>CALFOB010000243.1 GCA_937919125.1 uncultured Micrococcales bacterium
TGGAGTTCAGACGTGTGCTCTTCCGATCTTCAAGTGCGTTTCAGCCTGAGGCAATCCTTCAGTGCTCAACGCTTCTGGAGCCGAGATGGTTACCGCTTCAACGTTGGCAGCATAGCCACCAGCTGATCTAACAAAGGTATCCTCACCAATTGGAGATGGAGACAAGAACTCTTCGGATGCTGAACCACCCATTGCTCCTGCATCAGCGCGAACAATGACGTACTGAATGCCTAAACGGGTAAAGATTCTTTCGTAGGCATCTCTTTGCGCTTGGTATGAAGCAACAAGCCCTGCATCCGATACATCGAATGAGTATGCGTCCTTCATAACAAACTCGCGACCACGCAATAGACCTGCGCGAGGTCTAGCTTCGTCACGATATTTGTTTTGAATTTGGAAAAGTGTCAGTGGCAAATCTTTATAGCTTGAGTAAAGGTCTTTCACCAATAAAGTGAACATCTCTTCGTGGGTTGGAGCTAGAAGGTAATCAGCTTTCTTGCGGTCCTGAAGTCGGAATAGATTATCGCCGTACTCGCTCCAACGACCGGTAACTTCGAAAGGTTCACGAGGCAAAAGAGCTGGGAAGAAAACTTCTTGAGCACCAGCTGCTGCCATCTCTTCACGAACAATCTGCTCGACTTTAGCCTTGACGGCTAAGCCAAGAGGTAGCCAGGTATAGATACCAGGTGCTGCTCTTCGAATGTATCCGGCTCTAACAAGAAGCTTGTGGCTATCAACTTCAGCTTCAGCAGGGTCTTCTCTAAGTGTTCGCAAGAATAATTGCGACATAGACAGAATCATTAATTAATCTTTCTTCGCGACAACAACCTGAGGGCTGCCAACTAGGCTTGGGTCCATTTCGCCAGCTAGTCTGTTTGCCTCTTCAATAAGGGTTGCAACGATTTCACTCTCAGGTACAGTCTTGATAACTTCACCTTTAACAAAGATTTGGCCCTTGCCGTTTCCTGATGCAACACCAAGATCGGCTTCACGTGCTTCACCTGGACCGTTAACAACACAACCCATAACTGCAACACGCAGTGGAACAGTCATGTGCTCAAGACCCGCAGTCACATCTTCCGCAAGCTTGTAAACATCAACCTGTGCTCGACCACAAGATGGGCAAGAAACAATCTCGAACTTACGTGGACGAAGGTTTAGAGCTTCAAGAATCTTTGCTCCAACTTTTACCTCTTCTACGGGAGGAGCTGAAAGTGAAACACGAATTGTGTCTCCGATTCCCCTGCTCAATAGCGCTCCGAAAGCAACTGAAGATTTAATTGTTCCTTGGAATGCAGGGCCAGCTTCTGTAACACCAAGGTGTAGTGGCCAGTCTCCTTGCTCAGCAAGTAGTTCGTATGCACGAACCATAACAACAGGGTCATTGTGCTTTACAGAAATCTTGAAGTCGTGGAAGTCGTGCTCTTCAAAAAGAGATGCTTCCCAAACAGCTGATTCAACAAGTGCTTCTGCCGTTGGCTTTCCATACTTCTGAAGAAGTCTTGGATCGAGAGAACCTGCGTTTACACCGATACGAATTGAAACGCCTGCATCTTTAGCAGCCTTAGCAATTTCGCCAACCTTGTCATCGAACTGACGAATGTTTCCTGGGTTGACACGTACTGCTCCACAACCCGCATCGATTGCTGCGAAAACATACTTTGGCTGGAAGTGAATATCAGCGATAACTGGAATCTGCGACTTTTTGGCGATGATTCTTAGAACATCTGCATCTTCTTGAGTTGGGCAAGCAACGCGAACTATGTCACAGCCAGTCGCTGTTAGCTCAGCAATCTGTTGAAGTGTTCCATTGATGTCAGTTGTCTGAGTGGTGGTCATCGATTGGACTGATACAGGCGAATCGCTTCCAACACCGACATTTCCGACCTTGATCTGACGAGTCTTACGTCTCGGGGTCAAGACAGGTGGAGTATTTGGTAGACCTAAGTTAATAGCTGGCACTTAAAATCACTTCTTCCTGATGCCTAAACGACATCGACATGGCTTTAGTCTAAACGGCTCGGACTAGATGTCCTTTGAACTTATAGGGAAAGAGGATTCAGGATGTCCCTGAGCACTAGAACTATGGTCAAGACAATGAGCAGGCTGGCAACGAAGTAGGCAATTGGCATCATCTGGCTGGTATCAACCGGACGGACCCATTTCTTACCCCGAACCCTAAATACCCCGCGTTTGATGGACTCATAAATAGCTCCCGCAATGTGACCGCCATCTAAGGGAACTAATGGAACCATGTTGAAAACAAAGAGCGCAACGTTCAACGACATCAAAAGCCCCAACTGTGAGAGCAACTTGTCCTCAAAACTAATGGAAGCATCCGAAGCAATCTGTCCCGAGAACTGGCCTAGGCCAATTATTGAAATTGCGCCATTCTCATTTCGATCAGAGCCTGGAGCGATTTCGGTTAGCGCCGCGCCTGCCTGAAGTGGAAGTTGAATGATCATGGCTGCAGTATCAGACATCATTAGTCCAACTTGACCTAGAGCTGCACCGATACTTTGAGGAACACGTTCCACTTCTAGGTACACGCCTAGATATGGTCGTGATATTCCCTCTGATGTGATCAGAGTTGGCTCGATGGTGAGGCTCACCTGAACACCGTTTCTCTCAACCAGCATAGGAATACTCTGTCCAACTGAATCATTTAGTTGAGCTTCAACATCTGACCAATACTCAACTGACTGCCCAGCAAAGCTCACAATCTTATCCCCTGGTAGTAAACCAGCTTTGCTTGAAGGTGATGCAGGATTTGGATCAGCACAATCTTGATTGGATTGGCTAGGAACACAAGATAGAACATCTTTTACTGTTGAGGTTCTCTCGTAGCCACCAAATCCAGCAAATAGGACCACGGCTAAAACAGCGGCAATTACAAGGTTGGCAAATGGCCCACCGAACATGATGACAAGTTTTTTCCAAGGAGCAAGCTGGTAAAAAGTTTTACCTTCATCTTCTTCTGCAATAACTATCTGCTCAGTTGGTTGAGCCTTAGTGGTAACTCTCTGCCACCAGTTCTTTTTTGCATCAGCAGCCTGAGTTGGCGGAAGCATGCCCACCATCTGGATGTAGCCACCTAGAGGAATCAGCTTGATTCCATATTCGGTGTCCCCTCTTTTTTTAGAAAAGAGTGTCGGACCAAAGCCGATCATGTACTTGGTTACTTTTACACCGAACTTCTTGGCAGGCCATAGATGACCAATCTCATGTAGGGCAATTGAGATTGCGAGTCCAATTAGTAAGAAAACCCAGCCACCGATGTTGTTTATGAATTCCATTTGTCTAACCTAACTAAGCTGACTGACATTCAGTTTTAGTTTCTGTTGGCTATCAGATGATTAGCAGTTTCTCTAGCCCACACTTCAGCTGCTAAGACTGATTCAAGTGTCATCTCATTTTCTGGTTTGTGAGAGGCAACAACTTCTTCAATAATTTCTAGAATCCCTGGGAAAGAAATTGCTTTGTCGTGGAACGCATCGACTGCCTGCTCGTTAGCAGCGTTGTAGACAGCTGGATAGGTAAGACCAGCGGATCCCACCTGTCTAGCAATTTTTACTGCTTTGAATACTTCTTCATCTAGAGGTTCAAAAGTCCAAGTGTGTGCCTTGGTGAAATCAACCGGTGGGCTTACGTTCTCAATACGCTGCGGCCAAGTCATACCCAAAGCAATAGGTAGCTTCATGTCTGGTGGTGAGCATTGAGCAATGATCGAGCCGTCAATGAAACTAACCATTGAGTGAACAACTGACTGCGGGTGGACTGTAACTTCAATCTGATCAAATGGAACATTGAAAAGTAGGTGAGCTTCAATAAGTTCCAGACCTTTGTTCACCATGGTTGCTGAGTTTGTTGTTACCACTCTTCCCATGGTCCAAGTTGGGTGCTTCAAGGCTTGTTCCGGTGTTACCTGCTTTAGCTGTTCAGCTGTGAAGCCTCTAAATGGACCACCTGATGCGGTCAAGATAAGTGTTGCCACCTCTTTGGCATCTCCTGCTAGCAGACATTGAGCCAAAGCAGAGTGCTCTGAATCAACAGGAACTATTTGTCCAGGAGCGGCTGCTTCGGTTACTAATCTTCCACCGACGATCAGAGACTCTTTATTTGCTAGAGCTAATCGCTTGCCCGTCTTCAAGGTAGCTAGGGTTGGAGCAAGACCAATAGATCCAGTTATTCCATTGATAACTACATCGGCATCTGTGTTTTCAACAAGAGCCGTCGCTTGATCTGCACCAACAGCCACATTCTTTTCATTTACAGAGAATTTGCTTGCCTGTGAAGCTAGTAATTCTTTATTTGAATTACCAGCAAGTCCTACCACCTGAAACTTGTCTGGGTTAGCCTCAATAATCTCTAGGGCCTGCGTACCAATAGAGCCTGTACTGCCCAGGATGATTATCTTCTTCATGTCTCAATCTTGCCACCATCCTTGTATTCCCTGCTGCTAGTGGCTTCTAGCAAGATAAATCTGCCAGGCGTAGAATTAGTGCATGACAATCGAACAGAAAAGACTTCTAGTTACTGCTATCCCAGGACCTAAATCTCAGGCCTTACACGCACACCGTCTAGAGCATGTAGGTCACGGTGTTGGTACCGCTCTTCCTGCTTACATCGAATCAGCTCATGGCGCGATCTTGGTTGACGTTGATGGCAACCAGTACATCGATATGGGTTCAGGTATTGGTGTTACAACCATCGGTCACACAAACCCAGGTGTAGTAGCCGCAGTAGCAGAGCAGGTAGCCAAGCTAACTCACACTCTTTTCACTGTCACCCCATACATGCCTTACGTGCAGGTGTGTGAAATTCTAAACAGACGCATGCCAGGTAACTTCGTCAAGCGTTCAGCCTTGTTCAACTCCGGTGCTGAAGCAGTAGAGAACGCCATCAAGTTAGCTAGAAAGTTCACCCTGCGTAACGAAATCGCTGTATTTGATCACGCCTACCACGGTAGAACAAACCTAACTATGGCAATGAACTTCAAGAACATGCCTTATGCAGATGGTTTTGGTCCTTTTGCTGGAAGTGTTACTCACGTTCCAATGTCTTACCCTTTCCATGACCCAGAAGGTATGACCGGAGAAGAAGCTGCCACTAGAGCAATCAACTACATGGAGAAGAGAATCGGGGCGAAGAACTTCGCTGCAGTAGTTATTGAACCTATTCAAGGTGAAGGTGGATTTATTGTTCCAGCTCCTGGTTTCCTAAAGACACTTAGCCAGTGGACACATGCTAACGGAATCGTTCTTGTAGCAGATGAGGTTCAAGCAGGTATTGCTAGAACCGGTCAGTGGTTTGCATCAGAGCATGAAGAAGGTTTTGAGCCTGATCTAATGACTGTTGCTAAGGGTATTGCCGGTGGAATGCCTATTTCAGCAGTAGTTGGTAGAGCAGAAATCATGGACTCATCTCACCCTGGTGGAATTGGTGGAACCTTTGGTGGTAACCCAGTTGCAGCCGCTGCTGCGAACTCAGTTCTAAAGCAGATTGAAGATGGCGGAGTGCTTGAAAAGGCTAAGCACATCGAAACAGTAATGATGGCTCGACTAGAGCAGATGAAGACTAAGTACCCAGTTATCGGTGAAATCCGTGGCCGCGGAGCAATGCTTGCAATCGAACTAGTAATTCCAGGTACTCGCACCCCTAACTCAGCAGCTGTTGATGCTGTTGTGAAGCACTCACACTTAAACGGTGTAGTTGTGTTGAATGCGGGAACTTACGGCAACGTAATCCGCTTCCTACCTTCCCTTGCAATCAGCGATGAACTTATTCACGACGCACTTGATGTTGTTGAAGACGGACTAGCAAAACTCTAAAAACCAAGGACAAACAAAATGCACTCATATGCAAACAGAGAAAAATTAGCCAAACTATTTGCA
>CALFOB010000244.1 GCA_937919125.1 uncultured Micrococcales bacterium
GGGCGCGAACGACCTTGACGCCAGAAGCGTCATCCATTGCCTGAATCTGACCGCGGCGAGAGTTGAGGTCACCGATGACGTCACCCATGTATTCCTCTGGGGTACGCACTTCGACAGCCATCAAAGGCTCTAGCAGCGTTGGTTGTGCCATTCTCGAAGCTTCTTTATAAGCAATCGATCCGGCGATCTTGAAGGCCATTTCAGATGAGTCAACATCGTGATATGCACCATCAAGAAGAGTTGCCTTAACACCCACAACTGGGTATCCGGCTAGAGTTCCAACTAGCATCGCATCGCGAATACCAGCATCAACGCTTGGGATGTATTCACGAGGAACACGACCACCAGTAACTGCGTTTACGAACTCGTAAGTCTTGTCACCCTCAACCTCCATAGGCTCCAGTTTGATCTGGACCTTAGCGAACTGACCTGAACCACCGGTCTGCTTCTTGTGAGTGTAGTCATATTTTTCAACAGCGCGCTTTAGAGTCTCGCGGTATGCCACCTGAGGCTTACCAACGTTAGCCTCAACCTTGAATTCACGACGCATTCTGTCAACCAAGATGTCTAGGTGAAGCTCACCCATACCTGAGATAACAGTCTGACCAGTTTCCTGATCCTGCTCAACGCGGAATGTTGGGTCTTCTTCAGCAAGCTTCTGAATAGCAAGACCTAGCTTCTCCTGGTCTCCCTTAGTCTTTGGCTCAATCGCAACAGAGATAACTGGCTCTGGGAAAGTCATTGACTCAAGAACAACTGGGTTTGCCTTGTCACAAAGAGTGTCACCTGTTGTGGTGTCCTTTAGACCAATAGCTGCATAGATGTGTCCAGCAGTTACAGTCTCAACAGGGTTTTCCTTGTTGGCGTGCATCTGGAACAACTTACCAATGCGCTCGTTACGGTCCTTAGTTGCGTTTAGAACCTGGTCACCCTGAGATGCCTGACCTGAGTAAACGCGGATGTAGGTTAGACGACCGAAGAATGGGTGAGTCATAACCTTGAAAGCAAGAGCAGCAAATGGCTCTGTTGACTTAGGCTCGCGACGGATGATCTTCTCTTCGTCGCGAACATCGTGACCTTCAACAGCTGGAACATCCAGAGGTGAAGGTAGGTAGTCGATAACAGCGTCAAGCATTGGCTGAACACCCTTGTTCTTGAAAGCAGAACCACAAAGAACTGGGTATAGCTGTGAAGAAACGGTCATCTTACGGATGGCACCCTTGATTTCAGCAACAGTTAGTTCTTCACCTGCGAAGTACTTCTCCATAAGAGCGTCATCTGCTTCAGCAACGGTTTCCAAAAGCTTTGCACGGTACTCGTCAGCCTT
>CALFOB010000245.1 GCA_937919125.1 uncultured Micrococcales bacterium
CTAGACGAGCAATCTGTTCCTTAGGTGCTACTAGGTTCGCTGAGAGAACTTCAGCCTTCATAGAAGCCTTGGCATCGCTCTTAGCCTTACGAGTTCCAAACAATGCACCTGACGCCAATGGCAATAGGTCAAGGTTTGAAGAATCAAGACCCTCAGTTAGCTCTGACTCTGTAGGCCATGAACTTCTGTGGATTGAACCCTTACCTACCTGCCACCAAGACCAAACCTCATCGGTTGCGAAAGGTAGGAATGGAGCAAATAGACGAAGAAGAGTCAATAGCGCTTGACGAAGAGCAACTAGTGCTGATGCTTGCTCATCGGAGTTGAAACCACCTTGCCCATAAGCACGTTCCTTGACTAGTTCTAGATAGTCATCAGTGAAGTTCCAGAAGAACTTCTCGGCTAGTTCTAGAGCTTTAGTGTGGTCGTAGTTTTCGAAAGCAGTTGTTGCTTCTCTGACGACTTCAGCAAGGTTTAGCAGAAGGCTCTGGTCAATTGGTTCAGTGACCTTTGCATCAGATGCTGGGGCTTCAAAGCTCAATACAAACTTGGCAGCATTTAGAACCTTGATAGCAAGTCTTCTACCGATCTTCATCTGTCCGGTATCAAATGCTGCATCTGTTCCAAGGCGAGCGCTGGCTGCCCAGTAACGAACTGCATCAGATGAGTGTTCAACCAGTAGATCGTTAGGGGTAACTACGTTGCCCTTAGATTTAGACATCTTCTTGCGGTCTGGATCAAGAATCCAACCTGAGATACCTGCATCTGCCCATGGCAAAACACCGTGTTCTTGTTGTGAACGAAGAACTGTTGAGAACAACCAGGTTCTTATGATGTCTTGACCTTGAGGGCGAAGAGAGTAAGGGAATACCTTGGCAAACTTCTCTGGGTCATCTAACCAACCACCAGCAAGCTGAGGGGTTAGGGAAGAAGTTGCCCAGGTGTCCATGATGTCTACTTCACCGATGAATCCGTTGGCCACTCCACGCTGAGCTTCTGTGTAGCCAGCAGGAACATCAGTAGATGGATCGATAGGAAGTAGTTCACTTGCTGGAACTAGAACACGATCAAAGTCTGGTTGTCCGTTTTCATCTAGTGCATACCAAACAGGGATTGGCACACCAAAGAATCGCTGTCTTGAGATTAGCCAGTCACCGGTTAGACCATTGACCCAGTTCTCGTATCTAACTCTCATGAAGTCAGGGTGGAACTTCAGTTCCTTACCTAATTCAAGTAGGCGAGAACGTAGTTCTTGATCACGCCCACCATTTCTTACGTACCACTGTCTAGTTGAAACGATCTCTAGTGGTCGGTCACCTTTTTCAAAGAATTTAACTGGGTGAGTAATTGGCTTAGGGTCGCCAACCATGTCACCTGATTCTTGAAGAACTTCAACAATGCGAGTCTTTGCAGAGAACACAGTCTTACCTGCAAGCTCTGCATAAACAGCAAGTGCTCCAGGAGTATTGATTACATCTGGAGCAGTTTCAAGTAGTCGTCCATCCCAACCAATGATTGCTCGGTTAGGTAGATCTAGTTCTCTCCACCAAATAACATCTGTCAGATCACCAAAGGTACAGATCATCGCAATACCTGAACCCTTATCAATCTGAGCTAGGCGGTGAGCAAGGACTGGTACCTCAACTCCAAACAAAGCAGTCTTTACGGTCTTTCCAAACAATGACTTGTAGCGATCATCATCTGGGTGAGCTACAAGAGCTACACAAGCAGGAATTAGTTCAGGACGAGTTGTTTCAATAAACACTTTTCCATCAGGACCATCAAAGCCAACGCGGTGATAAGCACCCGGCTGATCTCTGTCTTCTAGTTCTGCTTGAGCAACAGCAGTTCTAAAGGTGACATCCCAAAGTGTTGGTGCCATTGACTGGTAAGCCTCACCTCTTGAGAGGTTATTGAGGAATGCTTGCTGAGAAACTCTTTGAGCAGCAGGAGAAATTGTCTGGTAAGTCTGGTCCCAGTCAACTGAGATACCTAGCTGACGCCATAGCGCTTCAAACTGAAGTTCATCTTCAGCTGTTAGCTTCTCGCATAGCTCAATGAAGTTCTTTCTAGAGATAGGAATCTGGTCAGCTGCCTTAGAGGACTTGTTATCTCCTCCTTCATAAGGAGGAGTAAATCCTTCAACATAGGGAAGTGAAGGATCGCAGCGAACTCCGAAGTAGTTCTGAACACGTCTTTCAGTCGGAAGACCATTGTCATCCCAACCCATTGGGTAGTAAACCTCTTTGCCACGCATACGTTGGAATCTGGCAACAACATCTGTGTGGGTGTAGCTGAAGACGTGACCTACGTGCAGGGACCCTGAAACTGTTGGAGGAGGGGTATCAATAGAGAAGACCTGAGCCTTGTCCACATCTCTTCTGAACTTATAGGTTCCATTGGTGTCCCAGGCTAGAGCCCATTTCTCCTCTAGACCTTCCACGCCAACGCGTTCAGGGGTTGAGGCTGGGGCTCTGAAATCAGGGGTTTCGTGGCTTGAGGTCACGTTGTGCTTCTCCAAAAAGTTAGGGTTCATTAAGATTAACATTGAGATTAGAACTTTTACCCCTAAACCCAGAGAGCAAGCCATGTATCCCAAAAATAATGGAGCTTCTTTTGGCATCCGCGAGCAGGTACCAGCTAGCCCGTCGTTTCCTGCCATTGAAGAGTCAATCCTCGAGTTTTGGGCTAAAGACAAGACTTTTCAGGCCTCAATAGACCAACGCAAGGACGAAAACGCTCCTGAGTTCGTCTTTTATGATGGCCCTCCTTTCGCTAACGGGCTACCTCACTATGGGCACCTACTAACTGGTTATGCAAAAGACACTGTTCCTAGGTTCAAGACCATGCAGGGTTTCAGAGTTGAACGTCGCTTTGGCTGGGATACCCATGGTCTGCCAGCAGAGGTTGAAGCTGAAAGACAACTAAAGATCTCTGGAAGACCTGAGATTGAGACGTTTGGTATCGATAAGTTCAATGACTACTGTCGTACCTCTGTTTTGAAATACACCAAAGAGTGGGAAACATACGTTACCCGTCAGGCTCGTTGGGTTGACTTTGAGAATGACTATAAGACTCTTGATGCTCCATACACCGAGAGTGTTCTTTGGGCTTTCAAGGAACTGCATAAGAAGGGCCTTATCTATGAAGGCTTCAAAGTTCTGGCTTACTGCTGGAGATGTGAAACTCCACTTTCAAATCATGAGCTACGCATGGATGAAGATGTTTATCAAAACAGACAAGATCAAACAGTAACTGTTACCTTCCCAATTCTTGAAGGACAGAGATTCGCTGGAGTAAAAGTTCTTGCTTGGACAACAACTCCATGGACACTGCCAACTAACTTTGCTCTAGCTGTTGGTCCAGAGATTGAATATGCAGTTATCAATACAGAGTCTGGAAAGTATCTTCTAGCTAAGTCACTTATCGCAGGTCACCTAAAAGACTTTGGCTTTGAAGACATTGAAACTGCTAATGCTGCAATTGAAGAAACTGTGCTTGGTAAGGATCTAGCTGGCATCAAATACGAAAGACTATTTGATTACTACGCTGATGAATCAAAGTTTGATGTTAAGAACGCTTGGCAAATCATTGTTGGCGACTATGTTGCTGACAGTGAAGGTACCGGTGTTGTTCACCAGGCACCTGCTTATGGTGAAGATGACCAGAAGCTTTGTGAAGCTGCTGGTATTCCGGTTTATGTTTCTGTGAACGAACGTGGTGAATACAACTCAGTAATTACTGACTTTGTTGGACAGCATGTGTTTGAGGCTAACAAGCCAATTACTCAAAAGATTAAAGACATGGGACGCCTACTTAAGCAGGCTAGCTACGACCACCCATATCCACACTGTTACCGTTGCAAGAACCCTCTTATCTATAAGGCAGTTTCTTCTTGGTTTGTTGAAACAACAAAACTAAAAGACAGAATGCTTGAACTAAACCAAGAGATCAACTGGGTTCCTGAACACACTAAAGATGGTTCATTCGGTAAGTGGCTGGAAAACGTTAGAGATTGGGCGATTAGCCGTAATCGTTTCTGGGGTGCACCGATTCCAGTATGGAAATCAACTGACCCTAACTATCCACGTATGGATGTCTATGGTTCTTTAGATGAGCTAGAAGCAGACTTTGGTGTTCGTGTGGATGATTTCCACCGTCCAACTATTGATCACCTAACCAGAGTGAACCCTGATGACCCAACAGGTAAGTCAATGATGGTAAGAGTTCCAGAAGTTCTAGACTGCTGGTTCGAATCAGGTTCTATGCCTTTTGCTCAGGTTCACTACCCGTTTGAAAACAGCGAGTGGTTTGATTCACACTCACCAGGCGACTACATCGTTGAATACTCGGGTCAGACCAGAGGTTGGTTCTACACCCTGCACGTGCTATCAACGGCACTATTTGATAGACCAGCATTCAAGACAGCTGTTTCTCACGGAATTGTTCTAGGTAGTGATGGACAGAAGATGTCTAAGTCTCTGCGTAACTA
>CALFOB010000246.1 GCA_937919125.1 uncultured Micrococcales bacterium
GTTGCCCACGACGAGGTCACCATTTACGACCTAATGTTGGACTCCAACATCGACCCAAAGACCGCAATCAAGCACACCCGAATCCCTGGCTTGGATGTCATTCCGGCCAACATCGAGCTTTCGGCTGCTGAGATGAAGTTAGTCAACGAGTTCTCTCGTGAAAAGATTCTTGCTCGCATCCTCAAGAAGGTCTCAGCCGACTACGACCTAATCGTGATCGACTGCCAGCCATCGCTTGGTCTTTTGACTGTGAATGCACTAACTGCAGCTCATGGAGTAATGATTCCTGTTGCTTGTGACTACTTCGCACTTAAAGGCTTAGAGCTACTAATCAACCACACAGTGGATTTGGTGAAAGAACGCTTGAACGAGGGCCTCAAGATTGATGGCATCTTGGCTACCATGTATGACTCAAGAACTTTGCACTCAAGAAACATGCTGAACCAACTTTATGAAGACTACGACGACACAGTTTTCAGAACAGTGATCAAGCACACTGTTAAGTTCAAAGACTCATCAGAAGCAGGGCGTCCTGTTACACAGTCAGCACCTTCTTCAGAAGCAGCAGAACTTTACCGTGCATTAGCAAGAGAGATGGTTGAACGTGGTTGCGCTCCATAGTGAGGTTGACGATTCAAGTTCAAGTGGTTTCTCTCTAAACATAGGTAACTTTGAAGGCCCGTTTGACCTTTTACTTTCTCTAGTTTCAAAGCACCAGCTAGATCTAACCTCCATTTCACTAAGTCAAGTAACTAATGACTTCATTGCTTACGTTAGAACTCTTGAAGAGATTGACCAGCTTGAAGAAGCAAGCGAATTCTTAGTTGTTGCAGCTACTTTGTTAGATCTAAAGATTGCCGAACTATTGCCTAAGGGTGAAGTAGTTGATCCAGAAGACGTTGCTCTACTTGAAGCAAGAGATCTTTTGTTTGCTCGCCTTCTGCAGTACCGAGCTTTCAAAGATATTTCTGTATGGTTCCAAACTGCAATCAACCAAGAGTCAAGACGCGTCTACAGATCAGTTCGCCTGGAAGACAGATTCAAGCAGAAGCTTCCTGAACTTGTCTGGACACTTACTCCTGAAGACTTTGCTCGTCTTGCAGAAGAGACCATGGCACCTAGAGAAATTCCTCTCGTTGGACTTACTCACCTCCACGCATCAAGAATCTCGATTAGAGAGCAAGCAGCTGAAGTGGTGTCGCTACTTAGATCAGCAAAGACCCTTACATTCCGCGAATTGATTGCATCTGTCAGAGATAGAGCGGTATTGGTGGCTAGGTTCCTGTCAATCCTGGAGCTTTATCGTTTAGGGGCAGTCGCCTTTGAACAAAGCGAATCGCTTGGTCCATTGCAGATCACATGGCAA
>CALFOB010000247.1 GCA_937919125.1 uncultured Micrococcales bacterium
TCGCTACTTGCCTACCACCGACTACTTCTGCACAACGGACTCATTCTTTAGGCTTAAAGGCAAATCTTCCCAACCATCTGTCTTTGTCTTGGAAGCTAAAGCTGGAGACAATTGTGAAGGAAACACTCTTGCTGGTAGCGAAGTGCTTCCTTACGTATTGTTATCCCCAAAACCAGATAAACCAGCAGGGATTACTGTCAAGGAAAACCAACTCACTTATGTTGAGTTTGAAATACCGAATGCCCAACCTACTGACCAGTGGAGAATCTATAGATCAGATGGTGCTGTAGTTCGTATATCGGCAGGACAAAAGTTAGCAATGGGTATGCAACCGAATGAAAATGTTAACGGTAAGACATTTAGTTATAGGTTCATGCAGGTAATCAATGATATGTGGGGAGAGGTTTGGGGTGAACCGAGCGATCCAATTACTGTCACAATTCAAGAACTGAATGCTCCGACAAACCTGAGTTGCTCTATTACAACTATGCAAGGAAACGTAGATTGTTCTACTAATCCGAATCAAGCTGTTGAATCAACACTTGTTGAGTATCTAGATTTCAACGGAGATGTTCTTTCTTCGACTCGGCTAAGTAACGTATCTCAACTGAATCAACAATTGCAAACTTTAACCACAAGATTCCGATTCGCTGCGGCTTACGTGAGAGTAAGTGCAATAACTGGAAGACCCAATGAATGGGTTCGCAGAGGAAACTCCGCAACTGTAAAAGTTAAGTCTCGAATTGCGGGACTTACTTACGTAACTCTCTAGCTAGCTCTTGGAACGCTTTCCAACTAAAGCCCAGGTAATAGAGGCAGCATCAATTAGCTCTTGAACGAGAGCTGCTTGACTTGGGTTTAGATAGCCAAGAGCTGCTGCGAGCATTGCCACAATTGCAAGAGTCATACCTATAGTGCTTGCCTGTAAAGCTCTGGTTCTCGCAATCTGGGAGATGTCAATGGCATTGGCTAGACGTCTTATTGAATCTTCAACTATGACTACCGATGCTGCTTGGCTAGCAGCAGTAGTTCCTTTAGCTCCCATAGCAACACCAACATCTGCGGCTGCAAGGGCTGGGGCGTCATTGATGCCATCACCAACAACAAGCACTGATCCTTTGGTTGAGTCCTTAGCTGACTGCAGTATCTCTAGTTTGTGTGTTGGGGAGCACTCGGCAAAGAATTCAGTAACACCTAGCTCGCTGGCTGTCTTCTCAACAGTTGCTGTTCTATCTCCTGAAACCATAAGCACACGTTTTACTCCGAGTGCTTTTAGGTGAGCGACAGTCTCTTGGGCATCATGTCTCAAAGGATCATCAAGACCTAGGTAGCCCAATACTTCTCCATCAATGGCTATTTCCATGAGTAAGGCATTGGATAGCTTCGCCCAGGGTTCTAACGGAAGAGTGGGTTGCCCAACTTTTACTCTGTGTCCTTGGACTAAGCCAGATAGGCCATGACCGTGAATCTCTTTAACTTCGGTAGCCATTGAAAGCTTCAGGTTTTTAAGTTTTGCTTCAGCCACTGTTGCTCTTGCCACAATGTTTGCACTTGTCTGCTCAAGTGATGCCGCTAATGAGAGAACCAAATCTGGATCGCTACCTTCAGCGAAAGCGGTAGCTGTTATGCGAGGGCCACCTTCAGTTAGTGTTCCTGTTTTGTCCAGAAGAACAACTTCAACTTGAGCGAGTTGTTCAATCGCTGAACCTTCTTTGATGATTACACCAACTTGTGCAGCTCTAGAAATACCTGCTACTAATGCAACTGGCACAGCGAGAATTAGTGGACAAGGAGTTGCTGCAACTAACACAGCAACTGCTTGTTTGATGTCTTGAGTGATTAGGTAAGTGGCCAGAGCAATTAGAAGTGCAAGGGGGACAAACCGAGCTGCCCAAACATTTGCAAGTCGAACACCTTTTGATGCTTGATCTTTAGCACTCGCAACTAATTGAATCAGATTCGCATAGGTGCTTGTTTGAGCAGTTGAAGTTGCAACAATCACAACTGCGTTGCCACTGTTAATTACCCCAGAGCTAACATTTGTTTCTGCTTCTCGCCACACAGGCAAAGATTCTCCGGTTAGAGCCGACTCATCAAAGAGGCCTGCTTCTTCAAGAGTTCCATCTATAGGAACTATTTCTCCTGACCTAACTAAAACTCGAGTTTGAACCTGAACATCATTGATTGCGATGTCTAGAACCTCACCGGAGGAGGAGATGGTGTGAGCAAAAGTTGGAGCTCTTTTCATAAGCTCATCTAGATGCTTGCTGGCTTTACCTTGAGCCCATAGTTCTAGTGCTCTACCGCTTGCAAGCATTAGCGAAATCAAACTTGCTGCAAACCATTCATTAGTAAGACCAGTTGCAATGATTGCTAAAACAGCAAGAACGTCACTGCCTAACACTTTTTCTTTGATTGCTTCTGTCAACCAGCGGACACTGAGTGTTAGACCAAGAGCCGCTCCAATTGACCAACAGATGTTGGCTGCTTGCTGAGAGCTAAAACTTAGAACAAATCCGCTCACTGAACTTGCAAGAGCAAGTGTCAGAAACGAGTAACGCTTGAGCAGATTGGCCATGTTTAGATTGTCGCACTACCGAGGCTTTAGACTGAGCCCATGACAACTATCGGGGAACATCCAACCATCACATTTCTTGGAGCAGCAGGAACAGTTACAGGCTCAAGATTCTTACTTAGTTGCGGGGACACCAATGTAATGGTTGACTGCGGACTCTTTCAGGGTCTGAAAGAGCTAAGGCTAAAGAACTGGGAACCTCTAGCTATAGATGCAGCAACCATAGACGCTGTTCTTCTGACTCACGCTCACCTAGATCACTGTGGCTACATCCCTAAGCTCATCGAGCAGGGATACAAGGGGAAGATTCACTCAACTAAGTTCACAGCCAAGCTAGCTGCTGTAATCCTTAGAGATTCAGCCCGCATCCAGACTGAAGACGCTAAGTACGCTGCCAAGAAAGGCTTCAGCAAGCACAACCCACCTAAGCCTCTTTATGACGAGGCTGATGCTGAGAGAGCTATACAGCAGTTTAAAGAGGAAGAGTTCAACCAGAAGATTCAGGTTGCTGAACAGACCTTCGTTACTTTCCACCCATCAGGCCACATCCTAGGAGCAGCAACTCTTGAGATTGAATTCTTCGGGAAGAGAATCATGTTTTCAGGAGATCTTGGAAGAGATGAACACCCTCTACTTGTGAATCCAGAAAAGATTTTGCCTGGCAATTTTGATGCTCTAGTGACCGAGTCAACTTATGGAGACCGCGAGCACGTAGCTTCTTCAACCGAGTTTGAAACTGCAATCAACGAAACAATTGATGGAGGAGGTTCTGTTTTGATTCCTGCCTTCGCAGTTGATAGAACCGAAATCATCTTGGTAAGAATTCGTGAACTTATGGAAGCTGGAAAAATCAGAAGAGTTCCAGTCTTTGCTGATTCACCTATGGCTCTGAAGGCTTTGGATTACTACCGTCAAGCCATCAATGAAGGCTCTCAAGAAATACGTGAAGAGGTTCGCAAAGAATGGGCTGGTCGAGACCCGTTTGATCCAGGTTCACTAATTGAACTTGAAACTGTTGAAGCGTCAAAGACTGTCAATGATCCAAATGAACCTTGCATCATTATTTCCGCTTCCGGAATGGGTACCGGTGGTCGAGTGGTTCACCACCTAAGACAGATGCTGCCGAATGCTAAGCACACTGTGCTTTTCGTTGGGTATCAAGCTATTGGCACCAGAGGCCGCGCTCTAGTGGATGGTGCCGAGCAAGTGAAGATGCACGGTGAATTAGTTCCAGTTAGGGCAAGAGTTGAACAGATTGCAGAGTTCTCTGTGCATGCTGATTCAAATGAACTGATTGAATGGCTGGGATCAACATCAGAGGCACCGGGACAGGTTTTTGTCGTTCACGGCGAAGCTGGTGTTGCTGAATCTTTCAGCGATTCAATCGTTTCTAAACTTGGCTGGAAATCTAAGGCACCAAAAGATGGTGAACAGGTCGAGCTCTAAAAATACTTAGAAGATCTGACTAGACCAATAATGTAGGCAAGGCTAAAGCCAAAGCCAACACCAGCGTAGGCATAGTCGAACCAAGTAAGAGTCTCGACTGGAATAAGTAGTGTTAGAACACCTAGACCAGCAGCGGAAATCGCCATCACTCGAGCCGAGAATAAAACAGCTTCACCTTTACCCCTGAGTGAAACACTCATCATGTTTCCTGCAAGAGCTACCAACGTCAGACCAATCATTCTCATGGCCCAATCAAGTTCTGGTGTTGAACTAATACCAAGCAACTCGTTGAAGAGAGACGGGCTGATGATTAGTAAAAGTGCACTGAAGCCAAAGACTGTTGCCCCGGTAAAGAGAACTCTGCGGAGATATTTGACGTTATCCATGCCTTCATAATGGCAGATGCTTGACTAAAATCGAGGCATGGCTGAACCAGTAAAAGGACCTAAGAGTTACTTCCCTTCTATCGAAGCAAAGTACGGCAAACCAATTGCCTTTTGGATGAAAGAGCTCAAGAAGGTCAAAGATCTAAAGCACCTAGAGCAGGTCAACTACCTGAAAGAGACCCATGGAATGGGTCATGGCCACGCTAACGCTATTGTTGCTGTCTTCCGAGCGGAGAACAGCTAGGAACTGGGCCTTAGCCCTATAAATAGTCTCAAGGTTAGACTTGTCCAATGAAGGTATCAGTTATCGGGCTTGGCTATCTAGGGGCAACACATGCTGTTGCTATGTCCAAGATAGGCCACACCGTAATCGGTATTGAGCCGAACCAACACAAGGTAGATAACCTCAATCAAGGCCGCGCAGGCTTCTTTGAACCAGGGCTAGATGAAGAGCTAGCAACCCAACTTGCCTCAGGAAGACTTTCCTTTAGAACCGCTCATGATGATTCTTCTAGTGATGTCGATGTTCACTTTGTTTGTGTGGGAACCCCTCAGCTTGTAGGATCGCTTGCAGCAGACACCTCTTATCTTCACTCAGCTATCAAAGACCTAGCCCCATACCTATCTCCTGATGCTGTGGTAGTGGGTAAGTCCACAGTTCCAGTTGGAACGGCAGCAATTTTGAAAGAAGAGCTAGACAAGCTAACTGGGTTTGAGGCAAACCTCGCCTGGAATCCAGAGTTTCTAAAAGAAGGAACTGCTCTAGAAGACTCCCTTTCTCCAGACCGTCTTGTTGTTGGTGTTACTAATGAACATTCAGAGACGAAACTGCGCGAAGTTTTCGCACCGATGATTTCAGCTGGAGTTCCTTTCATCGTGACTGATTTAGCTACTGCTGAACTAGTTAAGTCAGCAGCAAATGCTTTTCTTGCAACCAAGATCTCTTTCATCAACGCCATGGCTGAGATTGCCGAAGTATCTGGTGCTGATGCTTCCCAACTAGCTACTGCTATTGGCTATGACGAACGTATCGGAAATAAGTTCCTTCGTAATGGAGTTGGCTTTGGTGGCGGCTGTCTTCCTAAAGACATTCGAGCGCTGGTAGCAAGAGCAGAAGAACTTGGAGTTGGTCAATCTGTTGCATACCTAAAAGAAATCGACAAGATCAATATCCGTAGAAGAGACAGAGTTGTTGCGATGTTGACCCAGGAACTGGGCGACCTTGAACATAAAGCAATTCTTGTTCTTGGTGCAGCATTCAAACCAGACAGCGATGATGTCAGAGACTCGCCAGCTCTAGAGATAGCCCTGCTTTTGAAGAAAGCAGGAGCAATCGTGATTGTTCATGACCCTATTGCTCTCCATGGGGTAAATGAGAAGCATCCTGAACTTGCAACAGAACAAGACCTACTCAAATCGTTTAGTGGTGTTGATGCAGTTGTGTTAGCAACCGAATGGAATGAGTATCGTCAGCTAGATCCATCAACTATTCAAGGAATTGCAAACAAGTTGATTATTGACGGAAGAAACGTTTTAGATTACAAGAAGTGGCAACAAGCGGGATTCAAAGTACTCGCTCTGGGTAAAACAATACAAAACTAAGGAATCAACCATGACCACTGTCATGCATTTCATCAATGGCACACAGGTAGCCAACTCATCTCCAAGAACAGGTAATGTTTTCAACCCTGCACTAGGTGAAGTTATCCGTCAGGTTTCCTTGGCTGACACAAAGGATGCTCAAGCAGCCATTCAAGCAGCCAGTGATGCTTACCCAGCATGGCGGGACACTTCTCTAACTAAGCGTCAGCAGATCATGTTCAACTTCAGGGAAATTCTGAATGCTTCTAAGCAGGAGCTGGCAGCAATCGTCACAGAAGAACACGGTAAGACTCTGCCAGATGCCTTAGGTGAAGTAACTAGAGGGCTAGAAGTAGTTGAATATGCGACATCATTGGCTAGTCACCTAAAGGGTTCTTATAGCGAATCTGTTTCAACTTCAATTGATGTTTATTCAATCAAGCAGCCTCTAGGTGTTGTTGGAATCATTAGCCCATTCAACTTCCCAGCAATGGTTCCAATGTGGTTCTTCCCGATTGCTATAGCTTCAGGAAACACA
>CALFOB010000248.1 GCA_937919125.1 uncultured Micrococcales bacterium
GCTCTTCCGATCTCTGACCACCTTCATCGAATCCAACGTAGCCCGGAGGAGCACCGAACAATCTAGATACGGTGTGCTTCTCTGCGTACTCGCTCATGTCTAGTGAGATTAGTGCGCCTTCATCATCGAATAGGAATTCAGCCAGTGCCTTAGCAAGCTCTGTCTTACCAACACCGGTAGGACCAGCGAAGATGAATGAACCTGAAGGACGGTTAGGGTCCTTCAAGCCAGCGCGCTGACGACGGATTGCCTTAGAGATAGAGTCAACAGCCTTCTTCTGACCAATAACTCTTCTGTGTAGTTCTGCTTCCATGAAGATCAGCTTCGCTGACTCTTCTTCGCTCAGCTTGAATACTGGAATTCCAGTAGCAGCTGCTAGAACTTCAGCAATAAGACCTTCATCAACAACACCGTGTGCAGCAACATTTCCTGAACGGAACTGCTTAGTCATCTTTGCTCTTTCAGAGATTAGCTTCTTCTCTGAATCACGAAGCTTGGCAGCACCTTCGAAGTCCTGCGAATCAATTGCCTTTTCTTTATCAACACGAACACCAGCAATCTTTTCTTCTAGTTCACGAAGCTCTGGTGGTGAAGAAAGAATAGAGAGACGAAGTCTCGCTCCTGCTTCATCGATAAGGTCAATTGCCTTGTCTGGTAGGTAGCGGTCTGATACGTAACGATCTGCCAACTTAGCTGCAGCAACGATTGCACCATCGGTAATTGAAACCTTGTGGTGTGCTTCGTAACGGTCACGAAGACCCTTCAAAATGTTGATGGTCTGTGGAACGCTTGGCTCGTTAACCTGGATTGATTGGAATCTACGCTCAAGAGCAGCATCCTTCTCAAAGTACTTTCTGAACTCATCCAAAGTGGTTGCACCAATAGTTTGTAGTTCACCACGAGCAAGCATTGGCTTCAAGATAGATGCAGCATCAACTGCACCTTCAGCAGCGCCTGCTCCAACTAGTGTGTGAATCTCATCGATGAAAGTGATGATGTCTCCACGGCCCTTGATCTCCTTGATGACCTTCTTTAGTCTTTCTTCGAAGTCACCACGGTATCTAGAACCTGCGATAAGAGAACCAAGGTCTAGTGTGTAAAGCTGCTTACCCTTTAGAGTTTCTGGAACGTTACCAGCAACAATCGCTTGAGCAAGACCTTCAACAACAGCAGTCTTACCAACACCTGGTTCACCAATAAGAATTGGGTTGTTCTTGGTCCTTCTTGAAAGAATCTGCATGACTCTTTCAATTTCTCTTTCGCGACCGATAACAGGATCTAGTTTTCCTTCAGCAGCGGCCTGAGTTAGGTTCTTACCAAACTGGTCAAGAACTTGTGAACCCTTTTGTGGAATAGCTTCGCCACCAACGGTTGCTGATTCTTTTCCTTCAAATCCTTGAAGCATCTGCTGAACCTGTGCACGAACCTTGTTTGTGTCAGCACCTAACTTAGTTAGAACCTGAGCTGCAACACCTTCACCTTCTTTGATAAGGCCTAATAGAAGGTGTTCTGTTCCAATGTATGAGTGACCTAGCTGAAGAGCTTCACGAAGTGAAAGCTCAAGAACTTTCTTAGCTCTTGGAGTGAAGGGAATGTGTCCTGTTGGAGGCTGCTGTCCTTGACCGATGATCTCCTTGACCTGGTCTCTAACTGCCTCTTGAGAAATACCGAGTGCTTCTAGCGCCTTAGCGGCTACGCCTTCGCCTTCGTGGATCAGACCGAGCAAGATGTGCTCTGTGCCAATGTAGTTGTGGTTTAGTGACTTGGCTTCTTCTTGAGCCAATACAACTACCCTGCGGGCCTTATCGGTGAACTTCTCGAACATTTACTTCTCCTTCGACACTTTTAGTGCTTACAAAGAAGATAACCCTCTAGAGACCCATTTGTTAGGGCTGTTCGCCAATGGGGGAAATGCCCTATGAATAGGCTTTGATAGTTGACTCGAGGTCTACAAAGTCATTGCTACAGCGGCAGCGACAATAAGCCCTGATCCAGCTGAAATGAGCAATTGTGTGCGAGATAGATTACAAGGCTTAGTGCTCTTGACCGCCTGATATTTAGCCTTCATTCTGGTCTTTTCAGTCTTGTTGGTCGAGTAGCTTGCGACGGCAGCTTGATAGCCCGGTAAGCGCAGTCCCGAAATCATGATGATCATGGCTGCGACAGCACCACCAAAGGATGCCCATAATACAAAGAACATCGCTAACTTGAAATTTTCTTCTCCGGCGGCTGGCAAGACAATGAAGCCGAACCCCATGATCCCAAATGTGAACAAAACCATTTTCACTAGAAATACGCTGTTCATGTACACGGCCATGATTTCTGGATCTTTATTCTTCATTGTCCCCTCCAAGGAATCGAATACTGAAACTCTACCTACTTCTTAGCGGCTAGTTTAGCTCTCTCTTCAGCCTCAATTTGGGCTCTGACTTTACGCTCTTTAGCGTCTGAGCCAATGATTGATTTGAAGAGGATGTAGACAATAACTCCCATGCTGATTGGTGGCAGGGTGGCTAGTAGTGCATCAAGAAATACCTGCATGATTACTTCACCAACGGGAACATGATTGTTTCGCGAATACCAAGACCGGTAAGGCTCATAAGTAATCTGTCGATACCCATTCCCATACCGCCAGTTGGTGGCATACCGAATTCAAGAGCCTTTAGGAAATCTTCATCTAACTTCATAGCTTCTGGATCTCCGGCTGCAGATAACTTAACCTGAGCCACAAATCTTTCGCGCTGAATGACCGGGTCAACTAGCTCTGAATAACCGGTAGCTTGCTCATAGCCTCTGATGTATAGATCCCACTTCTCAACTACTCCTGGCTTTGATCTGTGGTTACGAACCAAAGGTGAAGTATCTACTGGGAAGTCCATAACAAATGTTGGCTTCTGTAGATCACCTTTCACAAAGTGCTCCCATAGCTCTTCAACATACTTACCGTGAAGAGGGTGATCTATTTCTAGACCTTCTTTATCAGCAAGAGCTTTTAGAACCTTGATGTCTGTCTCAGGTGTAATTTCTACTCCAGCAGCTTCTGATAGAGATTCAAACATTGAGATGCGAGCCCATTCACCTGAAAGGTCATTGACTTCACCATCTTCAAGTTCAACCTTTAGAGTTCCAAACACATCCATTGCTGCATTCTGAATTAGAGCTTGAGTTAGTTCAGCCATGGTGTTGTAGTCACCGTATGCCTCATATGCTTCAAGCATTGCAAACTCTGGTGAGTGTGTGCGGTCAGCACCTTCATTTCTAAAGTTTCTGTTGATCTCATAAACACGATCAATACCACCAACAACAGCTCTCTTTAGGAAGAGCTCTGGAGCGATACGTAAGAACAACTCTGTGTCAAAAGCATTTGAATGAGTCTTGAATGGTCTAGCTGATGCTCCACCGTGAATGGTCTGAAGCATTGGAGTTTCAACTTCAATGAAGTCGTCTTTAGTAAAGGTGTTACGAAGAGACTGCATTACCTTGCTTCTAATCTGAACTACTTCACGAGCACGATCACGAACAATCAGATCAACAAAGCGATGACGAACACGATACTCTTCACCAAGTTCATTGTGGAGGTTAGGAAGAGGTCTAATAGTTTTAGCAGCCATTGACCAGTTGTCAACAAGAATAGAAAGCTCTCCGCGCTTTGAAGTAATTACTTCACCAGATACAAACAGGTGATCACCAAGATCAACTAGTTCTTTATATTCTTCAAGGCTTGCTTCACCAACCTTGTCTAGAGAAAGCATTACCTGGATACGAGTTCCAGTTCCTGCCTGCAAAGTACCAAAGCAAAGCTTTCCTGTGTTTCTCTGGAACATTACTCTTCCAGCAAGAGCTACTTTGTCGCCGGTTGCAACATCAATCTCTAGGTCTGGGTACTTAGCCTTTACCTGATCGATGGTGTGGGTAATAGGAAGGCTCACAGGGTAAGCATCTGTACCTGAAGCAATTAGTCGCTCACGCTTAGCCAAACGAATTGCAATCTGCTCAGGCAGGTCCTGTTCGTCTTCGTTTGGGGTTACTTGCTCGTCGGTCATGCCGGCTCCTGAATATAGAAAGTTATGTTGTCAATAAGGCGGACACCTGAAACAACAACAGCAACAAGTAGTTGGGCTTCCCCATGGAACCCATCGCTTATCGGTGAAAAGGTGCTCTTATCAACTAAGGCTAGATAATCAAGTTTAGCCAGCGGTGGGCTATCTAGGGCACCACTAGCCGAAGCAAGGGCAACCGAAGGTAGTTCTCCATTAGTTATCTCCTGTTGAACTTGAATCAAGGTAGCAAACAACGCAGGGGCAAAGCTCCTGCCATCTTGAGACAAGAACCTATTCCTACTGGATCTGGCTAGATAGTCATCTTCTCTTACTGTCTGAGCCTCAATGATCTCAATTGAGTCATTGAACTCCCTATGAACCATTCTCTTGATCAGGAACAGCTGCTGAGCATCCTTAGCCCCAAACACCGCAACCTCAGGCTTAACCACCTCAAAGAACCAAGACACTACATGGAGCATTCCCTCAAAGTGTCCAGGTCTAGAAGCACCTTCAAACACAGAACCTAAGGCTCCTGCTCGAGGCTTTAGCGGAGCATCCATTCCTTCTGGATAGACCTCTTCAACTGCAGGAACAAACAGTAGCGCTGGTGGAGTACTCAAAGCAGATAGGGCCCTGATGTCACTCTCAAGAGTTCTTGGATATCTTTCGAAGTCTTCGCCTTTACCAAACTGGGTTGGGTTCACAAAGATACTCATAACTACTAAGGCATCTTGAACCTGGTTTGCTTCTTCTACTAGAGATAGATGACCTTCATGCAAAGCACCCATGGTTGGCACAAAAACAACACTCTTGCCTAAAGACTTAGCCTCAGCAATCTCCTGCTGTAGTTGGCTTACGGTTTCAACTAACTTCAATCGCTTTCGCCCTCTAGTAGATCTGCTGGATCTATTTCAACAACAGCACTACGAAGTGATTCTTCTAAAGCTGAACGCATGATGCCAGAAAGTATTTGTCTTGACTTATCGATGTTGGCTTCCTCTAACAGATTCACTGCTTGTCCAACAATCAATGAAGTAAAAGAAGAAGCAACAGAGATTGCTTCTGCATATTTAGCTCTTGCTTCTGCTGGAACATGAACTGGTTCTCCACCTAATTCAATTGCAAGAGTCTGAACAACTGGAAGAACTGCTTTAGGTGAATCAACAGCAATGTATGCATCCATAAGTCTGGTTCTATCAACAGAACTAATTCCAGTGAAACGTATAGCTGGATGAATAGCCATTGGTACAACACCCAAAGACAAAGCTTCATCAAATACTTCATAACCATAATCAGGTGATGTGTGAGCAACTAGTTGCCCTCTTGAGAAAGATTCTGTCTTTACTAAACCTGAAACTAAAGAAGCAAGCTCTGAACCAGGAATTGCAAAGATAACTAAATCAACTCCCTGCACAGCATCAATAACAGGAGCCACCTTGATGCCGGGCAGAACAGCACTTACCTGTTCTGCTCTGGCTGGATCTGTTGTTGCCATCGCCATGATGGAATGACCTGCATCTGAGATGGCTTTAGCCATGGCTAGACCTACTGGTCCTGCACCTATGACAGCAACGTTTAGACGGCTACTCATCTTTACTCTTGTCGCTAGGTAGCTTGCAGATTTGTTCAACTACAAAGCCAACGTTTAGTAGTAGCACTGCTGCCACCAACGCAGTGATGTTAGGAGTGGTTGCATCTGTGACAACAACAGGAGCAGTGAACTGCTTCAGTAAAACACCAGCATGCCAACCAATAAAGATTGCTCCGGTGATAGCTGCTGCTTTAGCAAGCAGCAGAACTCGAACAGCATAAAAAGGATTTACTGGAAGAAGCTTATTTTGCGATGTTGCTAACTTGATTAGGTTTCTCTTGTATTTCCAGATAGGCACAGCAAGAGCAAGGAGAATAATTGCGATCAATGCTGTTGAGATTGATAGGGAGATTCCTGTTATTGGAATCTCTAAACCGTTGTTAACTGCATAGGTGCTGTATCCGAAGGAGAGAACACCTGCAGCAATAGCCCATAAGACAATCATGATTGGACTGATTGGTTTCAATTGAGTTCCACCTGATCTGCGAATCTTCTAGCTAACTTCTTTATTCTGCCAACACCAGGAAGAGTTGCCTTCTGGTTCATTAGATACCAAGGAACAATAACAAATGCTCTGTTCTTAGCTTCAGGGTGAGGAATGACTAAATCAGAAGAACTAACAACAGCCTTGCCATAGGTAATGATGTCGATATCAATATTTCTATCGCCCCAGCGCTCTTTACGCTTTCTACCTAGTTCTAATTCAATAGCCTGAAGTTCTTTCAATAACTGCTCTGGCTCTAGTGGAGTCTCTATTTCCGCCACACAATTCAAAAAGCTTGGCTTAGATGAATCAACACCAGCAAGAGTCAAAGCCTTTGATTCAACTACAGGGGATATGTCAGTTAGGTAGACATCAGGAGTAGTTGCAATAAGAGCTAGAG
>CALFOB010000249.1 GCA_937919125.1 uncultured Micrococcales bacterium
GGTAGCGCATCGCACTTGTAATGCGAGGGTTAGGGGTTCGAGTCCCCTGGTCGGCCCCAGAAAACCTCCCGAAAGGGAGGTTTATCTGTTTAAGTTAGGCGTTTAGACCATTAAGGGCTGCATAAACCAGGAATGCTGGCCAGACAGCAGCTTTTAGCAGTCCTAATGCTCCAGCCCAGAAATCTGGTGCTGTTGAGACATAGAAGATAGCTGCACCGACGAAGCCAAGGAAATAGGCGAAGCCCCATGATCCCTTGTTTACTTCAACGTTTACATTGCCCATCTTCTTCTTTACTTTTTTCTTAATTTTCTTTTTCAGCTTTGCGCCGTCGAATTCATTCATGAATCAAAGATACCAATCAGAGGTGCCAACTATTGGATTTGAGCGATAGCTTCCGAGGTAGATAGAACTGTTGCAAATTCACCCGAGAGGTTAACGGCAGTTGTTTGTGAGAGCTGTTCAGCCGAAATCTTCACACCTTCAGCAGTCTTAGCAAATGTATGGGTTGCATCTAATACGAACCAGGTATCCAAACCAAGATTTCCTGCCATACGAGCAGTTGTCTCACAGCACATGTTTGTTTGGATTCCGCAGATGGCTACCGCATCAATCTGATTTCCCGTTAGCCAAGCATGTAAGTCAGGTTCACCGTAAAAAGCAGAGTTCACACTCTTGGTCACAAGTAGATCTGGTTCTCCAGTGATCATCTCTTTGAAGTCGTTGCCTTCTTGTCCTGGTCTTAGAACTGATGCTGGCATCTTTGAATTGTGTTTCACAAAGACAATAGGTTGACCTGCTGATCTAAATGCAGCAATTAGTTTTTCAACGTTCGCTTCGCACCCCGGATTGTTTCTTTCTCCTTTAACATCAAGCAGGCTAAAGCCTTTTTGAACGTCAATTACTAGGAGAGCTCTTTTACTCAATTACTTCTCAGCTTCGAAAGTGATGCTTACAGAGTTGATGCAGAATCGGTCACCGGTAGGTGTCTGAGGGGCATCTTCGAATACGTGTCCTAGGTGAGAGCCACATGCTCTACATAGAACCTCAACGCGCTTCATGCCGTGACTGTTGTCTTCTCTAAGCTCAACAGCGTGATCTTCCTTAGGTTCGTAGAAGCTAGGCCAGCCACAGTGAGAATCGAACTTGGTTGTGCTGGTAAATAGTTCAGCGCTGCAGCCTCTGCAGCGGAAGGTTCCCTTGCGCTCCTCATTTAGAAGCTCACCTGTGTAGGCACGTTCAGTTCCAGCCTCACGAAGCACGTGATATTCAAACTCAGTTAGTTCTTCACGCCATTGTTCTTCGGTCTTTTCAACTTTACGTTCAGTCATTATTTGCCTTCTTAGGTAAATCACAGGTTAGAAACCTAATATAGAACAGTTAGTTCAAAACAAGGAGGGGCAAATGGCCAAGCAGAAGAATGCCGATGCTATTGATTTGCTCAAACCTGACTACAAGCATGTTGGGAAGCACCGAGCTCGTAAGACAGCTAAAGATCGTTGGAGATCCTTCCTTACCCTTACTATCGCCTCAGCAGTTCTTAGCGGCGGAGGATACCTAGGGCTTCAGTCAGCGGTTAGTGCTCTTACCAGCCCAACTCCTACAAAGAATGTTGTCAATGGAGTTGACCTAAGCACCCCAATCACAGTTATTGATGGCTCTGGAACTCGTAAGTTTGCAATGAGAATTGGGCAGGTATTGCAAAATGCAAAGCTTGTCGTTCCTTACTCAAGAACCCTGGACATCACTTTCCCAAACACCTCTATAACCATCCAAAAAGAGGAATACCGAGCTTTAGCCTTGAGAATCCAACGAATTATTGGTGAATTAGACATCGTTTTGAACAAAGAAGCCAAGTACCCGATCGAGGTAAGACTTGGCGTTGGCTTCGAAATCAAGGAATAAACCCTCTATAACGGTCCCGTTATTTGCCAAATATTGACTTGCACAGATAGAGCAAAACAGCCCTAGACTAAAGGCAGTCGAAAAAGATTCGTTTGCTACAACACTCGGAATCAAACTTCTAGAGAAATCTGGCGGTGAGACTGCAGTGAAGGAAGTACCGGATCTGATTCAAAAAGTAATAGGAGCAATAAATGGCACAAGGAACCGTAAAGTGGTTCAACTCTGAAAAGGGTTTTGGATTCATCACACAGGACGGTGGAGCAGACGTATTCGTACACTTCTCAGCTATCCAGTCAGAAGGATACAAGGAGCTTAGAGAAAACCAGCGCGTTGAGTTCGAAGTTAAGAACGGCGACAAGGGCCCACAGGCTGACAACGTACACGTTATCTAATAACAAGTTTCAACGACTAGAGCCATCCCTTTTGGGGTGGCTCTAGTTCTTTAACGAAGAACTTGCACTCAGGTCTTTTCAGTGCCAAAATGGATTAGCACTCACCTTAGGAGAGTGCTAACTATCCATTACTTATCCGTCCAGGAGGGCGTAACCGAACATGGCAAAAATTATTAGCTTTAACGAAGAGGCACGACGCGGTCTTGAGCGTGGCTTGAACATCCTTGCTGACACAGTTAAGGTCACCCTTGGCCCACGTGGTCGCAACGTAGTACTTGAAAAGAAGTACGGTGCACCGACTATCACCAACGATGGTGTTTCGATTGCTAAAGAAATTGAACTGGAAGATCCTTTCGAAAGAATTGGTGCGGAACTAGTTAAAGAAGTTGCTAAGAAGACTGATGATGTTGCAGGAGATGGAACAACCACTGCAACCGTTCTAGCCCAGGCACTTGTTCGCGAAGGACTTCGCAACGTTGCAGCTGGAGCTGACCCAATCAGCTTGAAGCGCGGAATTGAAAAGGCTGTTGAAGCAGTTATCGCTCAGTTGTTTGCTCAGGCTAAGCCTGTTTCAAGCAAAGAGCAGATTGCAGCAACTGCATCTATCTCAGCTGGTGACACAGTCATCGGTGAAATCATTGCTGACGCTATCGACAAGGTCGGTAACGAAGGTGTTGTAACAGTTGAAGAAGGAAACACTTTCGGTATTCAACTAGAGCTAACCGACGGTATGCGTTTCGACAAGGGTTACATCTCAGGTCTATTCGTGACTGACCCTGAGCGTCAGGAAGCAGTTTTGGAAGATGCTCTAGTACTTATTGCTAACAGCAAGATCTCTCAGGTTCCTGAGATCGTTCCTATCGTTGAGAAGGTTATGCAGTCAGGTAAGACTCTTCTGATCATCGCTGAAGATGTTGAGGGCCAGGCTCTTGCAACTCTAGTTCTGAACAAGATGCGTGGAACCTTCAAGTCAGTAGCTGTTAAAGCTCCAGGCTTCGGTGACCGTCGTAAGGCAATGTTGCAGGACATCGCGATTCTGACCGGTGCAACTGTAATCACAGAAGAACTAGGTCTAAAGCTTGAGAACGCAACTCTAGACATGCTAGGCACTGCTCGCAAGATTGTTATCACCAAGGACGAAACAACAATCGTTGATGGTGCTGGTAACAAGGAGCAGATTGCAGGACGCGTTGAGCAGATCCGTCGTGAAATCACAAACACAGACAGCGACTACGACCGTGAGAAGCTTCAGGAGCGTCTAGCCAAGCTAGCCGGTGGTGTTGCTGTTATCCGTGCCGGTGCTGCAACAGAAGTTGAGCTAAAAGAGCGTAAGCACCGCATCGAAGATGCTGTTCGTAACGCTAAGGCTGCTGTTGAAGAAGGCATCGTTGCTGGTGGTGGAGTTGCACTTATCCAGGCTGGCAAGGCTGCATTCGAAACTCTAAAGCTTGTAGGTGATGAGGCAACAGGAGCGAACATCGTTCGCGTCGCTATCTCAGCTCCTCT
>CALFOB010000250.1 GCA_937919125.1 uncultured Micrococcales bacterium
TCAGATTTGAGAATTACAAAACCTAAGGACTTTAGAGAGATTCCAGGCTTTGGTGTTAAGGGAACTGTCACGGGCAAGCATGTCGTAGTTGGATCTGCAGCATTGCTGGTTCAACGCAACATCAGAATGGAAGTTCAAGAACTTATCTATGCAGATGAGAGCACTAAGAGCGGTCTTTCCATTGTCTGTGTTGTGGTTGATGGCACATTGGAAGCAATCATTAGATTTACCGATGTTGTGAAGCCAACCTCGGTAAATGCTGTCTATCAGATTGCTAGAGAGCGAATCAGAGTGGGTCTTCTAACTGGAGATTCATCTGGAACAGCTCAGGAGAAAGCTGATCGGGTAAACATCTCGGAAGTTTATGCTGAACTTTCTCCAGAGCTAAAGGCTTTGTTCGTAGCTGCTCAGCAAGATAAGGGTGTTCTTGTTGGAGTAATTGCTAATCCTGAAACAGATTCTTTGGTTCTTGATAAGGCTGACGTCAGTATTTCTCTGGGCTCTCCTGTATCGAACTCAATAGACATAAATATTCCAGGCAATGACCCGCTAAAAGCTTCAGAAGTAATTGCTCTGAGTGCTCAGCTAAGAAAGAAGACTAATCAAGGGCTTGGCTTTGCTATCGGATACGGCATTACAGCTTTGTTGGGTTATGTTGCGATTGTGTCACCTTTGCAAGTTGCTACGCCCCCTGCTCTAACTGCCCTGCTAGGGTCACTTTCATTGCTAGTTGTAGCAATGAACGCTTATTCAATTGGAAAGTTGAAATGACCACTTTAGGAATCGTTATTAACCCAACCTCGGGTAGAGGTAAGGGAAAGGTTTTTGGGGAACAGGCATTAGCCGAATTTGCTAAGCACGCGATTGAGATTATTGATCTATCGGCAGAGAATTTCAAAGCAGCAGCTAAAAATGCTAAAGATGCAGTTGAGAAGAAACTAATCGATGGTTTAGTTGTGGTCGGTGGAGACGGCATGTTCCATTTAGGTGTGAATGCTGTTGTGAAGAGTGAGATCCCTGTCGGTCTAATTGCGGCTGGAACAGGAAATGATTCAGCTAGAGCACTAGGTCTACCTATCCATAATGTTGTTGATGGAGTTGCGGCTGTTGTTTCAAAGATTGGCAAGTCTCGCAAGGTTGACTTGATTGAGTCTAAGTCAGATGACCGTTCTTTCTATTCATTTGGCGCTGTTTCAGCCGGTTTTGATGCTCTATGTAATGCACGTGCAAATAAGTGGAAGTGGATAACAGGTCCGATTAAGTACCGCTTTGCAATGTATCGAGAGTTAGCAGCCTTCAAACCAATCCCATACCGAGCAGTTGTTGATGGTGTTGAAAGAGTATTTGAAGCTATTCTCTGCACAGTATCTAACTCACCTTCTTATGGCGGTGGATTGCTGATTACACCTGAGGCCAAGGTCGATGATGGCAAGCTGGATCTATTTATCCTCAATGCAATTAGCCGCTTAGAGCTAATCAAACTCTTTCCTAAGGTCTATTACGGTGGTCACGTTGACCATCCAGCCGTAGAGATTATTAGGGTAGATAGCCTTGAACTTCACTCTCCAGGCATGCCTGCTTATTCAGACGGCGAGCACGTCGGAGCAGCCCCGGTTACCTGTGTGGTCTCTCCTAAATCCTTGAATGTTATGGCCTAAATAGCCTTACTCTTCCAAGGCTTCAAAGACTCTGGCATAATAGAGAAGTTGCTCTTCGGCCCCATCGTTTAGCGGCCTAGGACGCTGCCCTCTCACGGCAGTAGCGCGGGTTCGAATCCCGCTGGGGTCACAAGTATCGCCTCCAAGTATCTTGGAGGCGTTTTGTGTTTAAGGCAAAGGCTAGGCTAGTAGCGATGCAGTTAGATGAATTTCGCCCCTCACGTATCCTCTCTCTAGCCAGTGGGCTAGTTGATCAGGTTACCTATGTCCCGCACCTGCCAACTCCTGGCGGAGATGTGTTGGCTACTAGAACCTTTAGTCGTGTTGGTGGAGCACTCAATTTGGAGGCTACAGCCTCAAGACTTGGACTATCTGTTGCCCACTGCACACCATTAGGTGCTGGCCCAAGAGCGGATCTAATCAAGGCAGCTATGGCCCAAGAAGGTGTTGAAGCACTTGGTGTTGAAGATTATTCAACAGGGGATTCTGGTCTTTGTATTACTTTGGTTGAACCTAATGGTCAGCGAAGCTTTGTAACTCAAAGTGGTGCTGAGGGAATTAGAAGCTTTGAAGAACTGAAGCAATACGACTATGCAGAAGATGCTTGGGTAGTTGTCTATGGATATGAACTTGTTTACCCAACTTCAAGAGAAGCTTTTGAGAAGTTGTTTGAAAGCGGAATCATCAAGAGCAAGATTGTCTTTGATCCAGGACCAACTACCTCCCAACTAACTGATGAAGTTCTAACTTGGCTAGGTAAGAATGCAAGTTTGATTTCATGTAACCAAAGTGAATATGAGAGACTCTCAGCTTTTGTGTCTGATGATTGCTGGTTGCTGCTTAGAAAAGGTTCAGAAGGAGCAGAACTTCATCACCAAGGTAAAGCGGTCGCTATTGCTCCTGGTAGAAGAGTTCCTGTAGTTGACACTAACGGTGCGGGAGATATTCATACTGGAGCATTCTTAGCCGCATTAGCAGCAGGTAATTCATTACAAGAGTCTTTAGAACTAGCCTGTCGAGCAGCAGAGTTCTCTATTCAAAAAGAAGGTGGCTGTTCAGGCCCTACCTGGGATGAGCTTCTAGCTATTCGCTAAATCTTTTTTCTTCGAAATCGCAAAAGCCAGAAGTGTAATAACTGATACAGGAATAAGTGCAATCGCATTTAGTCCTTCAAAGTTGAAGCTGGCTAGAAGCAAACCTGCAACAGCACCTCCAAAAGCACCGCTCAGGTTCATAACTGAATCGCTTAGGCCTTGAACATTTGTTTTCTCTTCAGCAGGAAGAGTAGCTGAGAGAAGTGCTGATCCAGCAACTGTTGATGCTGACCAACCAAGACCTAGAAGTGTAAGCCCGATTGCAACCATTAGCCTGTCCGCATGACCTAAGCCAGCAAACAGTAGTGCTCCAACAAAAAGTACTTGTCCTACGAAGATGGTTTGAATCTTGCCGAGTTTGTCGGCAAGGAAACCCATTAGAGGAGAGAGCGCATACATACCTGCGATGTGAAGGCTGATTGTGAATCCAACTACAACAATGTCGTATCCCATGTGTTGGAGGTGCACTGGTGTCATTGCCATAACTGAAACCATCACCATGTGTGAAAGGGCGATAGACATAACAGCGAATCGAGCAACCGGGTAAGCCTTAAGGGTTTCAACGGCTGACTTGAATGAAATTTTACGTTTAGCTTTCCCATCATCTTTTTGAATCTGTTGAGCATATTTCAAAGGGTCTGGCTTAAGCCCAAACCAGAAGATAAGGGTTGAAAGTGTTTGAGCGGCAACTGTGAACAAGAATGGGCCAGCTAACGGAGCTAAACCTAAAGCTTTACCCAACTCTTCACCTGGTCCAAATAGGTTAGGACCCGTTACAGCTCCAACTGTTGTTGCCCAGACCACAAGACCAATCGAACGTCCTGTTTTACCAGCTGAAGGGATATCGGTAGCTGCGAATCTTGCTTGCAGGGAGGTTGCTGATCCTGCTCCTAGCAGGAAGATACCTAGAAGTAGCAGTGGGAATGATCTAAGTCCAGCAGCGTTTATGACGGTGATAGCGCCTGTGATGGCAAAGCCAGCTCCTGTGGCTAGAGATACTCTTCTACCTCTGCCGTAGGCCAATCTGGATAGGGGAATGGCCCAAATTGCTGAACCTAGGGTGCTGAAGGTGGCTGCCGAGCCCGCCCAGGCTTCAGATCCACTTAGGTCCTTAGCAAGTAGTGAGCCAATAGAAAGCACGGAACCGAGCCCAAATCCGCCTAAAACCTGGCCTAAAGCCAGTACGCGGACGGTTCTTCGTTGGATTTGCTCGATTTCACTCACTTAGCCAATCTAGCCCACGCTGGTAAACTTTGAGTTCAGCCATATTGAAGGTGCCAAAGTGACTAAAAAGAGCCTAACCCTCGCCGAAAAGGTGTGGAATGACCACGTTGTGGTCAAAGGGGAGAACGGCGCACCTGATTTATTGTTCATTGACTTACACCTTTTGCATGAGGTAACTAGCCCTCAGGCTTTTGATGGGCTTCGCTTAGCTGGACGTCAGGTTAGAAGACCTGACCTAACTATTGCTACCGAAGACCACAACACTCCAACCTTGGATATCGATAAGCCAATTGCTGATCCAACCAGCAGAACTCAGATTGAAGCTCTTAGACATAACGCTAAAGAGTTCGGTATTCGTATTCACTCTCTAGGCGACATTGAGCAGGGTATCGTCCACGTAGTTGGACCTCAACTTGGTTTGACTATGCCTGGCATCACTGTTGTTTGTGGAGATTCACACACTTCAACCCACGGTGCTTTTGGCGCACTTGCTCTAGGTATTGGAACAAGCGAAGTTGAACATGTTTTAGCTACTCAAACTTTGCCACTAAAGCCTTTCAAGACCATGGCTATCAATGTTGAAGGAAAGCTAAGAGCAGGTGTTACCTCAAAGGACATCATCTTGGCTGTTATTGCCAAGATTGGTACCGGTGGTGGTCAAGGTTATGTTCTTGAATACCGTGGTTCAGCAATTAGAGATTTATCTATGGAAGCCCGAATGACTATTTGTAACATGTCAATCGAAGCAGGAGCACGAGCAGGTATGGTCGCTCCTGATCAAACTACCTATGACTACCTAAAGGGGAGAGTTCATGCTCCTGTTGGTCAAGATTGGGATGAAGCAGTTAAGTACTGGGACTCTTTAGCAACAGATGAAGATGCAGTATTTGATGCTGAAGTATTCCTAGATGCAAATACTTTGGATCCTTTTGTTACTTGGGGAACTAACCCAGGACAAGGTGTTTCACTAAATGATGTTGTTCCAACACCTGATTCATTTACGGACCCTAATGAAAAAGCAGCTGCGGTTAGAGCTCTTGAATATATGGATCTAGTTGCTGGAACCAAGATGAAAGACATCAAGGTTGACACAGTCTTCCTAGGTTCATGTACTAACTCAAGAATTGAAGATCTACGATCAGCAGCAGAAATCATCAAGGGAAAAACTAAAGCTGACAACATTCGCATGCTTGTTGTTCCTGGTTCTGCCAGGGTTAGATTGCAAGCTGAATCAGAAGGCTTAGACAAGATCTTCAAAGACTTTGGTGCTGAATGGAGATTTGCTGGTTGTTCAATGTGTTTGGGTATGAACCCAGATCAACTTGCTCCAGGTGAAAGAGCAGCTTCAACTTCCAATAGAAACTTTGAAGGTCGTCAGGGTAAGGGAGCTAGAACTCACCTTGTTTCGCCTCTTGTTGCTGCAGCAACTGCTATTCGTGGCACCTTGTCCGCTCCTGCAGATTTGGAGGAGAACTAATGGAGAAGTTCACTACCTTTAGCGGTATCGCAGTTCCACTACAAAGATCAAACGTTGACACGGACCAAATCATTCCTGCCGTTTATCTAAAGAGAATTACCAAGACTGGTTTTGAAGATGCACTGTTTGCATCTTGGAGAAATGATCCTGAGTTCGTTCTAAACGATTCTGCCTACAAGCATGGTTCTGTTTTGATTGCAGGTCCTGACTTTGGTACAGGTTCTTCAAGAGAGCACGCTGTGTGGGCCCTTCGTGACTATGGCTTCAAAGCTGTTCTGTCTTCTAAGTTTGCAGATATATTCAAGGGCAACTCAGGTAAGCAAGGTCTTATTGCCGGTGAGATTACTGAAGAAGATACTGAGAAGCTTTGGGAAGCAATTCTTAGTAACCCAGGCGTTGAAATCACTATCGACCTAGTCAATAGAACCGCTACTTTAGGGGAACTAACAGTTGAGTTCTCTATCGATGAATACACAAGGTGGCGTTTGCTAGAAGGTCTTGACGATATCGGTCTTACCCTTAGAGATGAGAGTTCGATAACCGACTTCGAAGCTAGAAGACCTAATTGGATGCCTAAAACGTTACCAGCGAAGCAGTAGGAGCAGGATGAGTCAGATTCAAATACAAGGTGGCCGCCCACTCAACGGAAGAGTTGAGCTAAGCGGTGCTAAGAACCTTGTTACGAAGGCTATGGTTGCTGCTCTACTGGGAGATACCCCTAGCGAGCTACGCGATGTTCCAAAGATCAGCGATGTTGAAGTTGTTCAGAGACTTTTAGAACTTCACGGTGTGAAGATTAACTTCAGCGATGACGGCGTCATGCAGCTAGACCCAACCAATGTGAAATCTGCTCGCATGGTTGACATTGATGCTCACGCAGGTTCATCAAGAATTCCTATCTTGTTCTGTGGTCCACTTCTTCACCAGCTAGGGGAAGCGTTCATTCCAGATCTTGGCGGATGTCACATTGGTGATCGACCAGTTGATTTTCACCTAGAAGTTCTTCGTAACTTTGGTGCAGTAATTGAAAAGCTTCCTAATGGAACTCGCATGTCAGCTCCTCACGGCTTGAAGGGTGCGAAGATTTCTCTTCCATACCCAAGCGTTGGAGCAACCGAGCAAGTTCTTCTAACCGCTACTAGAGCAGAAGGTCTAACTGAGCTTTCAGGAGCTGCTGTTGAACCAGAGATTCTAGATCTAATCGCAATCTTGCAGAAGATGGGTTCCATCATCTCTGTTGACACAGACAGAGTTATTCGTATTGAAGGTGTTGCCAATCTAAACGGTTATTCACACCGTGCACTTTTTGATAGAAACGAAGCAGCCTCTTGGGCTGCTGCTGCTCTAGCAACTGGTGGAGAGATTATGGTTGGCGGAGCACGACAGCAAGAGATGACAACTTTCCTAAACGTGTTTAGAAAAATTGGTGGAGCTTTCGAAATCGAAGATGACGGTATTCGTTTCTCTCACCCAGGTGGAGAACTGCAGCCAGTTGTTATTGAGACAGATGTTCACCCAGGCTTTATGACTGACTGGCAACAACCACTGGTTGTTGCTCTTACTCAGGCAACTGGTTTGTCTATTGTTCACGAGACTGTTTATGAGAACAGATTTGGTTTCACTGATGCTCTAGTTCAGATGGGTGCACAGATTCAGATCTATCGTGAATGTCTAGGTGGTCACCCATGTCGCTTTGGTCAGAGAAACTTCAACCACTCAGCAGTCATCTCAGGACCTACCAAGCTAAAGGGTGCTGACATTAGAGTCCCTGATCTTCGTGGTGGCTTTAGCCACATTGTTGCAGCTCTTGCTGCCGAAGGAACTTCAAACGTAAGTAACGTTCAGCTAATCTCTAGAGGATATGAGCACTTCCTAGACAAGCTAACTGCCCTAGGTGCGCAGTTCACCTACTCGGAGTAATAGATGGCTAAGAAGAGTGCTGAATCTGTAAAGATGCCTGAGCTTCGCCCAGGAGTAGAGCGTACTTGGCAGATGTTCCTACTGGCTTGGTTTCTAAGACCAGCAGTAGCACTTTTATTCAGAATCAAAGTAACTGGCAAAGAGAACCTTCCTAAAACAGGAGGTTATGTTCTTGCGGGTAATCACGTAACTTCTTTGGATGCAGTAGCTGTTGCCTACATGATGTTCTTCCAACTAAAGCGTGCTCCACACTTTCTAGCCAAAGAAGGTTTGTTTAGAACACCTGTCATTGGTCCTATCCTTTTGGCCTGTGGTCAGATCCCTGTGTTTAGAACAGGTCGTGGCAATAAAGACCCTATGGAATCTGCATACAAGGTACTTAGATCAGGTCACTGTATTGGTATCTTCCCTGAAGGCTCTCTAACTAGAGATCCAAATCAGTGGCCTATGCGAGCAAGGACTGGAGCCATTCGTCTAGCTCTAGAAACTGGCGTTCCTATTGTGCCGCTTGGGCAGTGGGGAACCGAGAAGGTTATGGAAACCTACTCTTCAAAGATCAGACCTAAGCCTTGGCATAAGGTCAACATGATTATTGGTAAACCTATCGACATGTCTGTCTACAAGGACAAGAAGTTAGGCGTTGACGAACTAGTCGCTCTTAGCGATGAAGTGATGGTCGAAATCACGAAACTTGTTGAAGAGCTTCGTGGAGAAAAAGCTCCAGACAAGAGATTTGTTCCTTCAGAGCATGGACTACCTGAGCACGGTAACTACAAGAAGTTCCTAATCATCAAAGCTGAGAATGACAGAAGAGCAGAACTAGGCCTTGAGCCGCTACCTTCTAACGCAAAAGTTACTAACGGCAAGATTGTTGTGAAGAAAGTAAAGGGCAAGTAAGTATGGCTCGTATAGCTGTTATTGGTGCTGGTTCCTGGGGAACCACATTCGCGAAAGTTCTAGTAGATGCAGGCAACGATGTGTTGCTCTGGTCTCGTCGTGAGGACCTAACCGAAGAAATCAACAGCACTCACCGTAACGGTGACTACATGCCTGGCATCAACCTACCTAAAGAACTAGTTGCTTCTTCAAACATTGAAGAAGTGCTTAAAGGAGCAGAACAGGTTTACATCGCTGTTCCATCTCAAACTCTTAGAACAAACCTTGAAGAGTGGGGCCAGTTCATCGAAGAGGGTGCAATTGTTGTCTCTCTAATGAAGGGTGTTGAGCAAGGCTCATCACTTCGTATGAGCGAGGTAATCGCTGATGTTCTGAAGATTGATGAAGATCTTATTTGTGTTGTTTCAGGACCTAACTTGTCCTTGGAGATTGCTAGTGAACAGCCTGCTGCTTGTGTGGCTGCCTGTACTTCCAAAGAGAACGCTGCCAAGGTTGCAGCTGCTTCAACCAACAGCTACTTCACTACCTTCACTAACAAAGATGTGATTGGAACAGAGTTCGGTGGAATCCTAAAGAACCTGATTGCTGTTGCTATTGGAATCGTGAACGGTGTTGGCTATGGCCAGAACACCAAGGCTTCAATTATGACCAGAGGTCTGGCTGAAATCTCTAGATTTGCAGTTGCTCACGGAGCAAAGAAGAAGACCATGGTTGGCCTTGCTGGTCTCGGAGATCTTATTGCTACCTCAGAATCTCCTTTGTCTAGAAACCACAAAGCAGGAGAGATGCTCGGTAAGGGCTACTCAAAGCGTGAAGTTCTAAAGCGTCTATCTCAAACCGCTGAAGGTCTAACCTCAGTTGCTCCTATTCTTCGACTTGCAGCTCTCAAAGAAGTAAAGATGCCGATTGTTGAGCAGGTTCAACTTGTTATTGAAGGCAAGATGAGCCCTAAGGACATTGGTCCTTCACTAACTAGTGGTAACGATGCACCTGAGGCTGAGTAATGACTAAGCAAAGAATTGTAGTTCTATTTGGTGGAGCATCAAGCGAGCACTCTATTTCTTGTGCTACTGCTGGTGGAGTTCTATCAGCAATTGATAGAGACAAGTACGAAGTTGTTCCTGTAGGTATAACTCGTGATGGCATCTTTGTTCCAGCAGAAGATGATTCAACTAAGTGGACACTTACCGAAGGTGAACTACCTGAGGTTATCTTTGAAGGCAAAACTGTTATCTGGCCTACTGGATCATCCAAAGAATTAAAGGTCCAAGACTCAAGTGGTTCTGTGTCTTCTCTTGGAAACATCGATGTTGTCTTCCCAGTTCTTCATGGCCCTAACGGAGAAGATGGCACCATGCAGGGCTTTCTAGAACTACATAACCTTCCTTATGTTGGTAATGGCGTCTTTGCTAGTGCTGCAGGTATGGATAAAGAGTTCTCTAAAGCTTTGTTTATTGCAGCTGGTCTTCCTGTAACCCCTCACGTAGTAATCACAGAAGAGTCTTGGTTATCAGACCCTGAGAGCACCTTGGAAAAGGTAAAGGCTCTTGGAACACTACCTTTGTTCGTGAAGCCAGCTAGAGCGGGTTCTTCTATTGGTGTTTCTAAGGTCAAAGACATGGCTGACTTTGCAAAGGCCCTAGAAGTAGCTTTTGCTGAAGACAGCAAAGTAACTGTTGAAAAAGGTTTAGTTGGTCGTGAGATTGAGTGCGCTGTGCTTTCTCAACTCGGTGGAGGAGAACCTAGAGTTTCTCTAGCTGGAGAGATTGTTATTCGCTCAGGAGAGTTCTATGACTTTGAAGCTAAGTACAGAGATGCTGAAGCGGCTGAACTTATCTGCCCAACAGATCTCTCTGCAGATGAACTTGTTGAATTACAAAAACTAGCAAGAAGAGCATTTAATGCTTTGGGTTGTTTTGGTCTAGCCAGAGCAGACTTCTTCTTAACTAAAGATGGTTTCTTTGTGAACGAGTTGAACTTGATGCCAGGCTTCACACCAATCTCGATGTATCCAAAGTGTTGGCAGGCGTCTGGTGTTTCTTACCCAGAGTTAATCGATAACTTGATTCAGTTAGCTTTCGAACGTAACTAGTCTCTGCACTTTTTGCTCTGTTCAGTGAACTGAACAGCTTGCCCTAAATCTTCTAAGACATTTGCTCCTGAAGACCTTGTCGAATCAATTGTTACTGCTGTTGCTGGAGTTCTTCCAAAGCTGATGAAAGTGTAATTCGGCTTATCTGAATCATCAACAATCCAGTCGACATCTCCTGCTGTGATGCAAGGTAGGCCACTAACCATTACTGGTTCTAAGCCACAGGTAAGTGTGATCGCCACAGGTTCACCCCAAGCAGCAGTTGACTGAGAGTTAGTGGTTCTCTTGGTTTGACCATCTGTTTCGCTAGGTAGTCTCACAATTACCTCAGCACAGCCAGGATCATTGGCAAGGGGAGCAGCTGGCATTACCACTGTTGCTGAACAGCCAGTAAGCAATAGCGGCAACGCTAATACCCAAATTCGCAAAATCTTCATCAATAACAGGCTACCTTTGAAATGTGGAGCAAAATAACACCCTGGCCAATCTAGGCGAAAGCGAGTCGCTTGCTCGCACCATTGGAAAGCTAATCCAAGGCGAGTACGCCATTGTTGGTCCAGGTGATGATGCAGCTGTGGTTACTAGTTCTGATAGTCGATTTGTTGTTACCACCGACACCATGATTGAAGGACATGACTTCAAACTTGAGTGGTCTAAGGGTTTTGATCTAGGATTCAAAGCCATTGCTTCAAATGTTGCAGATGTTGCAGCCATGGGAGCAAAGCCAACCGCATTAGTAGTTGCTATCGCTCTACCAGGGGATACACACATCTCATGGCTTGAAGACTTTGCGGATGGCCTCAACGCAGGTCTCACTCAGCTAGCCCCAGGCGCATCTGTTGTTGGGGGAGATCTAGCAAGTGCTGATCAGGTCTTTATTTCTGTAACAGCTCATGGAGATCTAGAAGGTTTGGAACCAGTCCTTCGAAGTGGAGCGAAGCCAGGAGATATCTTGGCGTTAGCTGGGACTCTTGGCAAAGCAGCAGCTGGACTATCTCTTCTTCAATCAGAAATAGCAGATGCTAAGCATGCCTTTGATGATCTAGTTTCTATTCAACTAAGACCTATGCCACCTATCCCTGCCGGAGTGTTAGCCAACAAAGCTGGTGCAACATCAATGCTTGATGTTTCAGATGGTCTAGCTAAAGATGCATCAAGGATTGCTAAGGCATCTGGTGTGACAGTTCAGATTGATAAGTCAGCACTTCTAGGCTTTGAAGCAGTACTAGAACTTGCAGCTTTGAGATTAGAAGTAACACCTGAGAACTGGGTGCTCTTCGGCGGAGAAGACCACTCTCTACTTGCGACCTAGATCGGAAGAGCACACGTCTGAACTCCAGTCACT
>CALFOB010000251.1 GCA_937919125.1 uncultured Micrococcales bacterium
CTTCATCAAAAGTTGAACTTCAGTTTGACCTGGGTATCTCTTGAAGATTCCATCAAGAACCTCCACGTTCTTCTTTGTTGCTAAATGCTCCGGAATGCTTATCTTCAGCGGACCAACATAGTTAGATTCTTCTTTTTCCAACACTCTGATGTCATAAACATTTAGGGAGAAGCCATCATCTCTTGGACGCATCTTTCCACGAATAGCAACCATCGTGTCAACGTTGAGTTTGTCTATGTGCTCTTGGTAGGTCTTGTTGAAAATCATTAGCGTAACTTCACCTTCAAGATCTTCAATGGTTAGGTTCGCGTAGATGTTTCCTGACTTACGAGCAGTCTTCACTTCAACTGCAGTGATAAGACCTGCCAGTGTTACTGCCTCAGTATCAACGAAGTTAGTTCTTGAATTGAATGAGTCGATAGTTTCGGTAGCGCTACTGCGCAGTCTGCTCTCTGCTCCTTGCAATGGGTGCGCACTAACGTATAGCCCAAGCATCTCGCGCTCTAGACTCAGGAGCTGACGCTGTGGCCATTCAGCAAGATTTGCGATCTTGTAGCTAGTTTCTTCTAAATCAAAGTCTCCGAACAGATCGCTATCACCAGTTGATTTAGATTTCTTAGCTTTAATCTCAGAAGCAATGATCTCTTCATGAGCCTCAAACAATGCTCTTCTAGAAACTCCGAAGGAATCAAACGCACCAGCTTTGATCAGTGATTCAATAACCTTCTTGGTGCAAACAGATGCCGGAACCTTAGAAATAAAGTCTTGGAAAGATTCAAATCTTCCTTCGGTTTCTCTTGTGCGAATGATCTCTTGCACCACACCAAGACCTACGTTTCGGATTGCTTCCAAACCGAAACGAATATCTTTTCCAACAGCTCTAAAGTCTGCAATCGAGTCATTCACATCAGGAGGTAATACCTGGATGCCAGATCTTCTAGCTTCGCTTAGATAAACACCTAGACGATCTCTCGAGTTTCTTACAGATGTAAGAAGAGCTGCCATGTACTCCTGAGGGTAGTTGGCTTTCATGTAGGCAGTCCAGTAAGAAAGAACACCGTATGCAGCGCTGTGAGCTTTGTTGAACGCATAGTCAGCGAATGGAAGCAAAGTGTCCCAAAGTTTTTCAACAACTACTTCGCTAAAGCCGTTCTCTTTCATACCTGCAGCAAAGCTTGCTCTTTGTTCATCCAGAACATCTTTGAGCTTCTTACCCATCGCACTTCTAAGAGCATCAGCTTGAACTAGAGAGAAGTTAGCGACCTTCTGAGCTACAGCCATTACCTGCTCTTGATAAACAATCAGGCCGTAGGTCGGGTCAAGAATCTCAGAAAGTGGACCTTCAAGATCTGGGTGAATTGATGTTGGTTGCTCGTTGCCATTCTTGCGATGAGCGTAGGAAGTATGTGAACCAACACCCATCGGTCCTGGTCTATACAACGCAATTGCAGCTGAGATGTGCTCAAACTTCGAAGGCTTCAAAATCTTTAGAAGCGATCTCATCTGTCCACCATCAAGCTGGAAAACTCCTAGAGTTTCACCTCGTGAGAGCATCTCGTAGGTTAGTTGATCCCCATCAAGATCAAGATCTTCAAGAACTACAGTTTCACCTCGGTTAGATAAAGCATTCTCAATCGCCTTATCCAAAACAGTTAGGTTTCGAAGACCCAGGAAGTCCATCTTCACTAGACCTAGATCTTCACAAGGCTTCTGAGCAAAGGCAGTGATGATTGCTCCATCATCATCTCTTCTAATCACTGGGATGACATCCATAAGAGGAACTGCAGACATGATCACACCAGCAGCGTGAACGCTGGTTTGACGTTTTAGACCTTCAAGTCCTCTGGCTAGTTCGAATACTCTTCTCGCATCAGGATCTTCTTCAAGAATCTTTCTGAATTCTGCTGCTTCTTTATATCTACTCTTTGAATCAGAGCTAGTGGTAGCAGCAGCGATTACAACAGGTTCAAACTCAACTGTTTCTTCTTCAAACTCATCCTCAGTTGGTTCTTCAACAGAAACTTCAGCAACGGGTTTCAGCTTTGGATCTTCGACCATTTCGCGAAGAGTCATTTCCTTACCCAAAATCATTGGCGGCATGGCTTTGGTCAGCTTCTCACCAACCGAGTAATCCATCCCCAAAACTCTTGCAGCATCTTTAAGGCTTTGCTTAGCCTTAATGGTTCCGTAGGTAATGATCTGAGCGACTCTGTCATCACCGTACTTTTCGGAGATCGGAAGAG
>CALFOB010000252.1 GCA_937919125.1 uncultured Micrococcales bacterium
GGAACATCATTGATGAATCTCTCAACAAGACCTTCCTTTTGGCCCTTAGCGCAAGAGTCATCGGCAATCTTGTAGAACTCTTCTTCGATCTCAGCTTGAGTCTGAGTGATCGTAGGTGAAGGACTTGGAGTAAGTGTAGGTGTTGGTTTAGCTGAAGCGCATCCAGTCAATAGAAGAAGAGCTCCTGAAACAGCAAATATTTTCAAGGATGTTGTTGTTCTCAATTGGTGCCCCATTCTATTGATAAAGGATTGCTTGTAGAACTTTTACGCCTACCTTGGTCGTCTACTAGCAGGACCAAAGAAAACTAAAACGACGGAAACCAAAAGGATTGACATTGAAATGAAGAACAGCATCTGAGTCAATTGAAATGTGAAGACCGTTAGGACAGTCTGAGCACCGATAGCAATGTAGCCAACTACCTTCGGGATCTTCCCGATTGCAACGAGAATAGAAAGCACGACTACGGCCAACACCACAGCAAGCATCACTAACAGCATGTAGCCCACAAAGATAGCTAAAGATTCCATGTCTTGAGTCTATGTCTGTATTGAGACGTTAGAAACTATTTCTTCGCCTGATCCAAAAGAGAATTCTGATAGTCAGACAGCGGACCATATGTTATTTCAGCGGCATACGGTTCGTCGGCTCCATAACCTGAAATAAGCCCGTCTCGAACTTCGTAAATAATCTCATTGAGATTCGCTCCTCCACCGTGCTGAGCCCAGCCGTAAGTATTCTCGTCAATTTTTCTCACTTCGTGCTCCCAGTAAGACTCCTCTAGTAAGCGGGATCTTGCTGCGGCTTCTAGTTCACAAGGATTTAGGTTTGACGGCCAGTAATGACTAAATAGTGTGCTGTCGCCTACCACCGTGTTTCCAGAGATGACACTCACTTCAAGAAACGGCCAGTTAGAAAAACTACCCGTCTCAGTTGGTCGGAAGTAAGATTCCCCAGAGGAAATTTTCACTACGAAACCATAGGTCTGAGCTTTCTTGCAGCTGTTCACTGCAATGGTTAGAAATTCCATTTCAAGATCATCCTTTGCAAGGACGATTGGTTGCGTGTAATCAAGCACAGAAGTCATTGGTTGAGCTTCATCTTCTGTGGGAGTGGGTGTTGAAGTCTCTGACGGTGATGGTGACATCTTCTGTGAAACTTCTTCATTGGTATTCGTGCAACCAGTTAATGCACTTAGTAAAAAAATTCCCGCAATTGCAGTGATGCTAGATCTAGCAAACATTATTTTCCCCTTCTGCAACAAGAGAATACTCCTTAAAGAGAGAAGCCCGGTCATTTCTGACCGGGCTTTCCACTTGCGTGGAGACTAGGGGGGTCGAACCCCTGACCCCCTGCTTGCAAAGCAGGTGCTCT
>CALFOB010000253.1 GCA_937919125.1 uncultured Micrococcales bacterium
TGGAGTTCAGACGTGTGCTCTTCCGATCTTGATCACCAAGCTCAACTGTGGTTCTACCTAAATAGACCCTGTATTTGCCAGCGGTAGCTTGCTCAGTGGTAAGAAGTCTTAGATGACCGTCATGAATCAAGGTCTTACCTTTATAAAGAACAATGATTCGGGTCTCAGCTTCAAGCCAAAGTTTGTCAAAGAGCTCAGCATCATCCCGTGCTTCGGCATCGCGGTTTAGCACCGCTTGGGCCATTGGCAAAACTAATGGGATGCTCATGATTCTTTCTTTATGTTCGATGTGTAAAGCGTGGCGATAACAGGGGTTATCGAAGTTTTTGTCTAACCTAAAAACTATGGCTAAACCTTCCTTGATTTTAGCGGCGTTAGCAGCCGATGCTCTCCCTGGTCTTCATTTCGTTCAGGTTCAGAACCTCACTAGAGATGATGCAGCGGTAGCTGTTGAACTTTTGACGACCGATGAGGGCCGACTAATCCTTCTGAAATCACCTCTTGACTCACTAGCCAACACAGATCTAGGCACTGAGGTGCGAGCCCTTCAGGTTCTAAAGAACGTATCCCTTCCTTTTGGGATTTCTTCTTACCTAGGCAGAACTTCACCAAGAGCTATCAGAAATGCCTTGGCTTTTGAATATGTGCCAGGCACCCCAGCAGATTTAGCTCGCTTGAGACTAGATGATCCCTTAGTTAGTTCAATTGGGCAGGCTATCTCCGCTATCCACTCAATTCCTACTTCAGTAGTTGCTGACGCTGGACTACCTGAGTATGAACCAGCTGAAAGAGTGAGAACTTTGGTTGCTGAATTTGATAGAGCGATGGATACCGGCAAGGTTCACCCTGATCTTCTAGAGAGATGGCAGACAGCTCTATTTGACGTGAACCTATTCAAATACCGTCCAACTGTTATTCACGGCTTCCTCAAGGGTGACTTCCTCCTATCTGACGGTGATCAGGTTGTTGGAGTTATTGAGTGGGGTCAACTATCTATAGATGATCCAGCCATGGACCTTGCCTGCTTCTATAACGAGGCATCTGAAGAAACTGCAGAAGCATTAGTTCTTGCTTATGAAGGATCGACCAAGGCAGATAGGAACCTAAGACAGCGCGCTCAGCTTCACTATGAACTGACTTACGCTTCTTACCTTCTTGAAGCTTTGGCTAGAGGCGACGAAGCCGAGATTGAAGAAGCGGTTTCTGCTCTTACTTGGCTGCACGAGAGGCTAGTAGCCGGAGAACTTCGCTCTCTAAAGCCAACAGATTTCGCAACCAGTGCCCCTGAGGTTATTGTGCCTATTTCTCAGGCAGCATCCTTCACAGCACCGGTGACCATTGTCACTGAATCTATCGAAGTTGTTGACCTAGCCGAGGCTGCCCCAGCGGCAACAACTCAAGAACCAGAGCCTAAAAAGGACGAAGACGAAGTTTTCTAGAAGGTTCTTTTCTAGCCCTAGGTGAAGGTAATCTAGGGAGTAAGAAAAGAAAGAAGCGTCATGGAAATCAGAATCGGTCTACAAAACACCGCTCGTGAACTGTCCTTTGAATCAAAACAGAGTGCAGGGGAAATAGAGAAGAGCGTTGAGAGTGCTCTAAGTTCTGGTGCAAAGCAACTAAAGCTCACCGACGAAAAAGGTCGAGTTTTCATTGTTCCTGTTGACGCTCTTGCATACGTCGAGATCGGTGCCGAAGAAGCCCGAAGAGTTGGATTTATCGCCTAATGGAAATTGCATTCATTCTTGTATACGGTTCACTACTTGGACTAATGGCTCCTTACATCATCTCTGGCAGCGAAAACTATGGAGTTCTCCTCCCGCCAGCACTTGCACTTATTTACGGTTACTTCGTATGGACAGTTTTCACCTGGGTTGGTCTTAGCTACAACGAGTTCTGGATCTGGGCAATCACAATGCTAGGTATGCCGGTCGCGATGATTGTTGGCACTCGCATTATTCGAGCAAGAAGATTAGCTAAAGAAACTGCAACCGTTTAGGTTTTAGGCAGCTAACCCAATAGCTTCCATGCGGAGACCATGTGCTCCGGTTAGTTCAGAAATAAGTGGCTCAAGTTTCGCGTAAGCCGCCAAGTTAACCTGGTTCTCTTCTTCTTCAGTTAGCTTTTCGGTCTTTGTAACGTGAGCCAACTTGCGGTTATCAAAAGCAGCTCTTAGTTCTAGAAGCACATCTCCCATAAGTCTTCTTCCCCAAAGAGCTAGACGGTGTCCTAAAACAGGATCTGCCTGAATTGATTCATTCAAAACTCTCTTAGCAAACTTTTCAAAAGTCTTATCTCTTAATGCTTTTTCAATTTCAGCCTGAAGATCATCATCTAGTCCAGATGCTAGACGTGAATAGAAGTCATCAAGAAGCCCTGAAGTTAGATAAACCTTGATGACCACCTCATACCAATCAAGTCCACTGGTGTTTGAGTGGAAGACTGCAATACGTTCTTTGAACGGATTCATTTCAGCTGCAGGATCTGCACCTAGTTCAACAAGTTTCTTTGAAAGCTGACGATACTTATCAAAACTCTTAGCTGTTGCTTCACTTAGTTCTGCTTTGTATTGAGTATTGGGTGAATACTTCAAAGCAGCAGTCAAGATTTCAAAGTTAGCTAACTGAAGGTATGCCAACTGACCTAGGAATGCCTTAGGTTCTGGCGTGTATGGCTTTAGATTGATCGCCTTGGTATTCCTAGCGACCTTCTCCTCAGAGCGAGGAGCAACAGTAAGTTGCTTGGCAACCTTACGCAGACGTTTAAACCATTCGAACACCGAACCATCTTAACCTGCCAAATAGATGGTTAGACTTGCCTAGATAAGACAGGCGGCCAAAACTATTGGATTTTAGCGAATTAGGCATCGATTCAGACATCGTTGCTGCCCTTGCCTCAAAAGGCATAACCCAGCCATTCCCTATTCAGGAGCAGGCTATTCCCCTTGCCCTGACTGGCCAAGACCTAATTGGTCAGGCTAAGACAGGTACTGGAAAGACTTTAGGCTTTGGCCTTCCAATCATTCAAAGACTTGGGCAAGACCCAGCTCATGGAGCTAAGGCATTAGTTGTTGTGCCAACCCGTGAATTAGCTATTCAAGTAGCAGAAGACCTAACTTTGGCTTCTTCAAACAGAAACCTTCAGGTTGTTGCTATCTACGGTGGTAAGTCTTACGAAGGACAGGTTGCTCAGATTGATGCTGGAGCACAACTTATTGTTGGAACTCCAGGGCGTCTAATTGACCTAAGCAATCAGAGAAAACTAGATCTTTCAAAGATCGAGTGCATGGTTCTAGACGAGGCCGATGAAATGCTTGACCTCGGTTTCCTTCCTGATGTTGAAAAACTATTTGCTTTCACCCCAGCTGGACGTCAGACCATGTTGTTCTCAGCAACAATGCCGGGACAGATTGTTTCTCTTGCTCGTAAGTACCAGAACAAGCCTGTTCACATCAGAGTGAATGATCCAGACGAAGGTCACACCAAAGCTGACATCAAGCAGTTCTTCTACCGTGCTCACGCCATGGATAAAGATGAAGTAGTTGCAAGAATCTTGCAGTCCGAAGGTCGTGGCAAGACAGTTATCTTTACAAAGACCAAGAGACAAGCTGCCAAAGTTGCAGACGAATTGTCAGATCGTGGCTTTAGTGCAACAGCACTGCACGGAGATATGTCTCAAGAGGCTAGAGAAAAGTCCATGGACGCATTTAGAAGCGGCAAGAAAGACATTCTTGTTGCAACTGAAGTAGCTGCTAGAGGTATTGACGTAGATGATGTTACTCACGTAATCAACTACACAATTCCAGAAGACGAGAAGGCCTACCTGCACAGAACTGGTAGAACAGGTCGTGCTGGAAGAACAGGTATCGCAGTTACATTCGTTGACTGGGAAGATCTTGCTCGTTGGTCACACATCGATAAGGCATTGGAGCTAAACACTCCTGATCCCATTGAGACCTACTCATCATCTCCACACCTTTTCACAGACCTAGATATCCCAGCTGGGACTAAGGGACGTATTGCCGCATCTAAGCGTCCATCAGATTGGAAGCCAGGCGATCACGAAAAGCCAAAGGGTCAACGTGGTGGTAATGGATCTAAGCCACAGAGAAAGCCTCAGGGTAATTCTTCAAAGCCTCAAGGTTCAACCACTCAAGCACCAAAGACTCCGAGTAATCGTCCACCAAGAAACAGAACTAGAACTCGAAAGGCCAGCGAATAGTTTTTAGAACTCGTGGTTCAAAGTTGGTTTAATTCCAGTTCCTAATTCAAGGATTCTCTCAAGCATCTCAATTGAAGTTGTGTGAAGACCAAGAGGATTATGAGCCTTGACAGATAGCCCGTGGTAATCGCTGGATCCTGTTGTGATCAAACCTTTTTCAAGAGCAAAAGCTTCCAGCACTTCTCTTGTTCCTTGACTTACTTCCTTATGCTCTGTTTCTAAGCCGAGAAGGCCTGCGTTAACCATTGCTTCGAAATGTTCTCTCGGGAAGAAGCTGGGTTGAGTATCTTCGGAACTAGTTCTAGTTAGCGGGTGTGCAATCACTGGGACTCCCCCGGCTCCTCTTACAATCTTGATTACATCAAGAACATCTGGAGCTTCATTTCTTACGTAGTAAGGGCTGTGTTTTCCAATCGGGGAATTATCTGCACCGAACACATCTCCAACGCTTTCGAATTCACCTAGGTGAACTAAAGCAGTCGCAATGTCAGGACGTCCAAGGGTTGACCCATCCTGAGCAAGTTCTAAGACCAGTTCATAAGTTAGCTGCGGGTACTTGGCTTTCAAGTTCTCGACAAACTTCTGGGTTCTAACCACACGGGTCTGCTGGTTCTTCTCTAAAACGGCCTTGAGTTCTGAGTTCTCTGGATCAGGCAGGTAAGCCAGTAAGTGCACTCCAAAAGGTTCAACGCTGCCATGGCTATCTGGCACTCTTCCCTCTGTGGTTATTTCAATACCCGGAATGAAGGAAAGACCTAGTTCATTTGCTAGTTCAGCTGCTTTAGCCCAACCATCGGTTCGGTCGTGGTCTGTCAAAGCAAATACTTCAACCCCTGAAGTCTTGATTTTAGGGATTAGCTCTTCCACGGTGTCTGCACCGTCAGAGTTCTTGGAGTGAATGTGAAGATCAATCTTCAAAGCAATACCTTTCCTACTCTTTCAAGATACAGGCAACAGCCGACAGATATTCAGGAAAACTGGCAGAATACCTTTTATGAGCAAAGACGCAACTGAGAAACTAAATTCCAGAGGAACAGCAAGATCGCATCGCCCTACTGGAAACAAATTCCTGAAATACATTGGCAGCAACTGGGCTCCTGATAAATCAAAACTTCCAGCCCAAGACAAAGTTGCCCCTTTTGCTAAAAAGCGCAGAGATGCAGTTGCTAAAGCATTCCCAGGCAAAGTTCTTGTAATTCCTTCTGGTGGCGAGATCACTAGATCTAACGACACTGCTTATCGCTTCAGAGCGCACTCAGCTTTTGCTCACCTAACTGGTTGGGGTTCTTCAACTGTTCCAGATTCTGTATTGGTTATCGATGCCAGAGGTAAGACTGCTAAGTCCGTTCTCTACTTCAGAGAAACAGCAGGTAAGAACACAGATGAGTTCTTTGCAAACTCAGCTATTGGTGAATTCTGGGTTGGCTCTCGTCCAGGACTAAAGCACGTCGCAGCTCTACTTGGCATTACAACTAAGTCACGCGCAAAGTATGAAACAGACCTAAAGGCCATTAACAATAAGCAAGTTCTAACCATGGAGAAGAGCACAGCTCTAGTTGAGTTCGTAAGCGAACTTCGTCTAATCAAAGATTCTTACGAAATCAAAGAGATGCAGAAATCTATCGATGCATCTGTTTTAGGTTTCGAAGCAGTTGTGAAGAGCCTAAAGGCTGCAACTAAGCATCCTCGTGGAGAACGAATTGTTGAAAGTGCTTTCTTTGCTCAAGCAAGAGCAGAAGGAAATGACCTTGGTTATGAAACTATTGCTGCTGCTGGAAACCACGCCTGCACACTTCACTGGATCATCAACAACGGTCCTGTGAAGCCAGGTGAATTACTTCTTCTTGATGCAGGAGTTGAAGTAGATAGCCTATACACAGCAGATATCACTAGAACTCTTCCTATCAATGGAAAGTTCAGCAAGATTCAGAAAGAGATTTATCTAGCGGTTCTAGAAGCAGCAGATGCTGTGTTTGCTATGGCAAAGCCTGGGGTTACTTACTCTGAAATGCACAAGACCGCCATGCGAGTAATCGCTCAGAAGACTGCCGAGTGGGGATTCTATAAAGGTGGCTATGAAGAATCTTTGAAGCCAGAGAACCAGTGGCACCGTCGCTACATGATTCACGGCACCGGTCACCACCTAGGTCTTGATGTGCACGACTGCGCGCAAGCTAGACGTGAGATGTATCACGACAAGGCTCTTGAAGAAGGAATGATTTTCACCATTGAACCTGGTCTTTACTTCCACAAAGATGACCTCACCGTTCCTAAGGAATTCAGAGGCATCGGTGTGCGTATCGAAGACGATGTTTTGGTTACCAAGAATGGTGTGAAGAACCTCAGTGCAGCTCTGCCTAGAGAACCTAAAGCTATTGAAGCTTGGATGAAGAAACTTCAGGCCTAAACCTGTGCTTCTCCACCCTTTTGGTAAGCAGAGTTAGCCTGGCTAACTAGTTCACTAGGAACAAGAACTTCGTATTTAGTTGCAACTATCTGTGAAGTGCTGACAAAGTTTCTCTTGTTTTTGGTCAGGCTAAAGCGAATCACCTGAAAAAGCATCCCAGCACCTGATCCAACCAATATGGCTGAACCTAGGTTGAATAGCGGTTGAGCTGGATCTTCAGCAGTAGCCCCAGGAACTGTGCCAAAGAGGATGAAAGCGATTAGACCGAGCCAAACACCCATCATTGCCCCATTGAAGGCTATTTTTCCGTAGCTGATTTTAGTTCGAACTCTCTCAACGGAAGAGAGGTTAGAGCCAACAATTGCAATGGAAGAAACAGGGAAATCACCCAAGATTATGCGTTCAACGTAGGCAACAGCATCTTGATAGTTGTTGAAATCAGCAACAGCTGAGCCGTTTGGTAGTGCTGCTTGTAATCCCCGTAGGTTTCTCTTAGCCATATATCCAGTCTGCCAGATTATTAGAGTGTGAACTAAGGTTATAAGGTGAGTGCCTCAAGAGTTTTTATCGCCCGTTTAGTGGGCTGTGGCGTCTTTGACCCTGTCGGTGATCGAGTAGGAAAAGTCATTGACGTTCTTGTCGCATACCG
>CALFOB010000254.1 GCA_937919125.1 uncultured Micrococcales bacterium
GATGCCCAAATCGCAGAGCTGCGCGGCCTGAGCGAGCAAGAAGTTCGTAACCAGCGTTACGCCCTCGATATTCGCCCTGTATTCAAGACAGTAGATACCTGTGCAGGTGAATTCCCAGCGCTTACTCCTTATCACTACAGCACTTATGAGCAGGAGACAGAGGTTCGTCCATCAGATGCCAAGAAGGTAGTAATTCTGGGCTCTGGACCAAACAGAATTGGTCAGGGTGTTGAATTTGACTACTCCTGTGTTCATGCCTCATTTGCTCTGCATGATGCAGGTTATGAGACCATCATGATCAACTGCAACCCGGAAACTGTTTCGACCGATTACGACACAAGCGACAGGTTGTACTTTGAGCCACTAACTCTTGAGGATGTGCTTGAAGTTATTCACGCAGAGTCCGCTAGCGGAGAGCTAGTTGGTGTTGTTGTTCAGCTAGGTGGTCAAACAGCTCTGGGGCTGGCTCAAGGACTTGCTTCCTATGGGATTCCTATTCTTGGGACAACTCCTGATGCTATTGATTTGGCTGAGGAGAGAGGTGCTTTCTCAAAGATTCTTGATGAGGCAGGACTGATCTCTCCAGCAAACGGAACTGCTACCAGCCTTGATGAAGCCAAAGTAATTGCAGAACGTATTGGTTTCCCAGTACTAGTTCGACCTTCATTCGTTCTAGGTGGTCGCGGCATGGAAATTGTTTACGACCAACACTCACTTGAAGGCTACTTCGATCGAATTGCAGACCAAGCAATCGTTGGGCCCAAGCATCCGCTATTGGTAGACAGATTCCTAGATGACGCAATAGAGATTGACATTGATGCTCTCTATGACGGCACCCAACTTTATGTTGGTGGAGTTATGGAACACATTGAAGAGGCTGGTATCCACTCTGGTGACTCTTCTTGCACTTTGCCTCCTATTACTTTGAGCAACGCTCAAATCGACAGGGTTCGCGAAGCTACAGAAAAGATCGCTAAGGGTATTGGTGTTCGAGGACTTCTCAACGTTCAGTTCGCGTTAGCGCACGACGTCTTATACGTCTTGGAGGCAAACCCTAGGGCTTCTCGCACAGTTCCTTTTGTTTCTAAAGCGCTTGGAATTACTTTGGCTAAAGCAGCAGCCCTCGTGATGGTTGGAAAGAGCATCGATGAGCTCATAGCAGGTGGACATCTTCCTTCAACCGATGGCACTCATATCCCTGAGACCACAGCAATCTCAGTAAAGGAAGCAGTGCTTCCATTCAAGAGATTCGCTACCAAGGAAGGTCGATTCGTAGATTCACTGCTTGGTCCTGAGATGAGATCTACTGGAGAAGTAATGGGTATTGATGTTGACTTCCCAACTGCTTTCGCAAAGAGTCAAGCTGCCGCTGGAAGCGCCTTACCTACTTCAGGAAAGGTGTTCATCTCGGTTGCCGACAGAGACAAGCACCAGGTCATCTTGCCAGTTAGAAGACTTTTCCAACTTGGTTATGAGATTTTAGCTACGGCTGGAACTGCGTCAATTCTGAAGAGGCATGGAATTCCAGTGCGCGTTGTTAGAAAGCATTCTGGAGATGATCAGGCACCTGAAGGTCCAACCATTGTTGACCTTATTCTCGCTGGCGAAGTGGATGTTGTTGTCAACACACCTTCCGGTTCTTCAGCTAGAAAGGACGGTTACGAAATCAGAGCTGCTACGACCGCAGCGGATGCTCCAATTTTCACTACTATTGCTCAGCTCTCTGCCGCTATCGGTTCATTTGAAACCGTTATTGCAGGGGACTTCAAAGTTAGATCACTGCAAGAGCATTCTGAAGACAGGAGAGTAGCTCTTGCCTGATACTTTTTCTAGAAAACTTGAAACTGCTTTTGATGCCAAAGGCCAACTTTGTGTAGGCATTGATCCTCACGAGGAGATTCTGGTTGAAAATGGTTTTGAAGTTTCTGCCAAAGGTGTTCTTGATTTCGGTTTGGAGATGCTTGAACAATTGCAAAATTCCGTCTCGATTGTTAAGCCTCAGGTTTCATTCTTCGAGAGATTCGGTTCTGCTGGATTTGCCTCTCTTGAGAAGGTTCTTGACGTCGCAACCGAGCTTGGATTCCTAGTTATAGCCGATGCTAAGCGTGGTGACATTGGATCGACCATGGAAGCCTACGCCCAGGCATGGCTTGGAAAGTCATCACCATTTACCTGTGACGCTCTAACAGTGAATCCTTACCTTGGCGTCGGTGCGCTTGCACCTGCAGCATCTTTAGCCAGTGAAAGAGGTAAGGGTCTATTCGTTCTAGCAGCTACTTCCAACCCCGATGGAGTGAAACTGCAGGCCTCTCAAAACGATGGAACAGTCGCTTCTCTAGTTGCTAAGGAGGTTGACGCTCTAAATAGCAGCACTGCAACTTCCAATTCAAGATTTGGTTCAAACGGTTTGGTAATTGGGGCAACCGTTTCTCTGGCAAAGATGGAACTTTCATCTATCAATGAAGGCCGAGACACCCTAAGAACGACAATCCTTGCTCCTGGCTTTGGATTTCAAGGAGCCAGACTAGAAGATGCCAAGGCTATTTTTGGTTCGCTCAGTCAAGATGTTCTTTACTCAATTTCGAGATCGGCTCTTCGCGACGGCATTAAAGGTGTTGCTAGATCGACTCTTGCAGACCAAACCACACTTCGAAATGCTCTAAGCCAATAGGCTTTAACCATGACTCGACTGACCGTTATCGCCGGACCAACTGCCGTTGGTAAAGGAACAGTCGTCAAACACATTCTTGCTACAAACCCTGAAATCCGTTTGTCTATTTCGGCTACAACCCGAGCACCTAGAGTAGGTGAACAAGACGGGGTTGACTATTACTTTGTATCTCATGAGCAATTCGACAAGATGATTGCCGATGGCGAGCTACTTGAATATGCCGTGGTTCACCTGCAAAACAAGTACGGTACCCCTAGAAAGCCGGTTGAAGAGGCTCTATCTCAAGGAAAGCAAATCATCCTAGAGATTGATATCCAAGGGGCACAGCAAGTAAAAGCCTCCATGCCGGATGCAAACCTCATTTTCATCGCTCCACCAAGCCTCGAGGAACTCAATCGCAGATTGGTTGGCAGGGGTACAGAATCCCCAGAAGAGATAGCCATCAGGCTCAAAACCGCTGAAATTGAGCTTGCTGCCAAGGATTCCTTTGATCATGTGGTTATTAATAATGAAGTGGCACAATGTGCCCAAGAGGTCTTAGACTTAATGAAGTCTTCGTGAACCCATCTGGTTCACATGTAATCAAAGGAAAAGTAGTCCAAAATGTCTGAAAAACTCGAGGGAATTGTATCTCCATCTATCGACGCACTTATGTCTAAGAGCGATTCAAAGTACGGATTGGTGATCTTCGCAGCCAAGCGTGCTCGTCAGATCAATGACTACTACTCAGCTCTTCACGAGGGTTCATTATTTGACAACGTAGGTCCACTTGTTGATGCGGCTGTTGACGACAAGCCACTTTCTATCGCTATGCGTGAAATTGTAGAGGGTGCAGTAGTCGCTTCAGAAGCCAAAAACTAATCTGAGTAACCTTGCGTATTCTCGTAGGGGTAACTGGAGGAATCGCAGCATATAAGGCTGCGGGAGTCATCCGTGGTTTCACCGAACTTGGTCACACCGTTAAGGTTCTACCAACTCAAAATGCTTTGAGGTTTATTGGTGCAACAACTCTTGAAGCGCTCTCTCACAACTCGGTTGATCCAGATCTTTATACAGATGTTGATTCTGTTAAGCACATCGCACTTGCCCAGGAAGCAGACCTAATTGTCGTAGCTCCGGCAACAGCAGCATTCCTTGCTCGATACGCAGCAGGCATCGCCGATGATTTACTTTTGAACGTGCTGCTAGCTACCACGGCGAAAGTTGTTGTCGCTCCTGCCATGCACACAGAAATGTGGACTCATCCTGCGACCGTCGCCAACATCCAAGCCTTAAAAGCTAGGGGAGTCGCAGTTGTCGAACCTGCAGTAGGTCGCCTAACTGGACAAGATTCAGGCGCTGGTCGTCTACCTGAGCCTGAAGTAATTGTTTTTGAGGCGCTTGCTTATCTCACTCCACAAGATCTTGAAGGGAAAAGAGTTACCATCGCTGCCGGTGGAACACGTGAACCTATCGATTCAGTCAGATTCATTGGAAATCGTTCTTCAGGTAAACAAGGTATCGCCTTGGCGGATGCTTCATCCAGTAGAGGCGCAGACGTAACTATTATTGCCATTAACCTTGATGTCAATCTTGAAAGATTCTCAAACGTTATTAGTGTCACTAATACAGAAGAGTTGAATGACGCTTTGCTGCAACAACTTCGAGACTCTGACGTCATTCTGATGCCTGCTGCAGTGAGCGACTTCAGAGTGTTGAATCCCATTGAAGGCAAGCTAGACAGGTCCTCATCTCAAGCAGTTAATCTAGAGCTTGTTGCGAATCCTGATCTGCTCGCCGGTTTGGCTCAGCAGAGAGATCGAGATGGTTCTAAAGCACTTCTGGTTGGTTTTGCGGCAGAGGTAATGAGTGCTACAGATTCAGCTGACGAATTGACTAAACGTGCTCAGGCCAAGTTAGTTAGAAAATGCGTTGATGTAATTGTCGCTAACGATGTTTCTCATGGTCAGGTTTTTGATTCAGATGAGAACACCGTCGTGATTGTCTCCAAATCAGGCGAAACTCTGGCGTCAGGTTCAAAACTGGTTGTTGCCAATAAGGTTTTGGACGTTATCCACACACTTCTCTAGTAGATGAGTGGGTCATTGTCTTAGCCTCAAGATAAACTGGGCAACATATGAATGACATCAGGTACTTTACCTCTGAATCTGTAACAGAGGGCCACCCAGACAAGATTTGCGATCAGATAAGCGACGCAATCCTAGACAACCTAATTGCTCAAGACCCATCATCTAGAGTCGCTGTCGAGACTTTGGTCACAACTGGACTCGTTCACGTTGCTGGTGAGATTACAACTGAGGGTTATGCGGAGATTCCCGACATCGTTCGTAGCAAGCTTCTTCAGATTGGCTATAACTCCTCAGACATCGGGTTTGATGGAAATTCATGTGGAGTTAGCGTTTCAATCGGCAAGCAATCTGCTGATATCGCACTTGGCGTTGATTCCTCGCTAGAAGCTGCTGCTGGTGATTCTCAGGGTGACTACGACAATCAGGGTGCTGGTGACCAGGGAATCATGTTCGGGTTCGCTTGCACTGAAACCCAAGACTTGATGCCCCTACCTATTAAAATTGCACATTGTCTTGCCGAGCAACTAGCCAGTGTAAGACATCAGGGGATCATAGATTTTCTTAGACCTGATGGTAAAACTCAAGTCACCATCGGCTATGAAGGCGACAGACCAGTCTCTGTCCAAACAGTCGTCGTTAGCACCCAACACAACCCTGGCGTAAGCCATTCAGATATTTCTGCTGCAGTTGAGGAGTTTGTGATTTCTCCAGTTCTTAACTCCTTTGGTTTTGACGCTTCGGAGAGCAAGTTACTAATAAACCCAACTGGTAATTTCGTAATTGGCGGACCGCAGGGCGACGCTGGTCTAACTGGGCGAAAAATCATCATCGACACCTATGGTGGTTACAGCCGTCATGGCGGTGGTGCCTTCAGTGGCAAGGATCCATCGAAGGTTGATAGATCTGCAGCTTACGCAATGCGTTGGGTAGCCAAGAATCTAGTAGCGGCAGGATTCGCGACTAAGGCTGAGGTTCAAGTTGCCTACGCTATTGGTGTTGCCAGACCTGTCGGGGTTTACGTTGAGTGTTTCGGAACAAACACCATTGATAACAAGCTCATCGAGAAAGTAGTTCAAGATGTCTTTGATCTAAGACCTCGAGCAATCATCGATGCACTTGACTTGCTCAGACCTATCTATGGTGCCACTTCTACATATGGGCACTTCGGCAGAGATCTTCCAGAGTTTACTTGGGAGAGAACAAACAGAGTGTCTGAGTTACTTTCTGCTGCAGGTATGTAATGCCATTTGTCGCCAAGATTAGATTCAGCTCTCCTCTTCCACAGTTGGATAAAGAGTTTGACTACTTGGTACCTCAAGAACTTTCCGAAACAATCGAATTCGGCTTTCAAGTTGAAGTGCCTTTTGGCTCCGGTGGAAAACCTAAAGTCGGTATCGTTTGCGGGTTGGCTGAAGATGAGAGTCCAAGAGAGAGACTTTCGAATGTCAGCAAATTGGTTTCTACCAGAAGTGTCTTATCTCCGGAGCAATTGGAAATCTGTATCGCTGTCGCAGCCAGACAGGCAGGGACGGTTGGCGAGCTCTTGTCCGCAGCCATTCCAAAAAGGTACGTGAAGGTTGAATCCAAATTCGCCGAGATTGATATTTCGAACGTTCCTGCATGCCTAGAGTCCTCAACATTGTCGGATCAGTTGAGTTCTCATTCACGTATTTATTTTCAGCCATCCTTATTCCTAGGTGACTCTGAAGTAACTGATTGGGCAACAAGTTTTGCGATTGCTTGCCATCGTGAACTAGTTC
>CALFOB010000255.1 GCA_937919125.1 uncultured Micrococcales bacterium
TCTTGATAAGACCGGAACACTAACAACCGGGCACCTCGAAGTAACTAAGGTCATCTCTCTGAATGGAACTGACTCTAAAAAAGCAATAGCACTTGCTTCAGCTGTTGAAAGATCTTCTGCACACCCACTAGCTAAAGCAATCGCAGCTCTAGATCAAAGCCTCACAGCAACCAATGTGAATGAGCTTGCAGGTCACGGAGTATCTGGAACAGTAGAAGGCAAGGAAGTAATTGTCACAAGAGCAAAGTCTCTTGAAGTCTCTAACCAAGCAGAGTTAGAAAAAGCCATCCAAGAAGCAGGTGCAGCAAGCATCGTTGTGGTCAGCTGGGATAAGACTGCAAGACTTGTTATTGCACTCTCAGATGCAATCCGAACAGAATCTAAGAAGGCAATCAGTCAGTTGAATCATCTAGAGATTCAACCAATTCTTTTGTCAGGTGACACTCAAGCTAGAGTCGCCTCTGTAGCCAAAGAACTGGGCATAACTGAATTCTTTGGTGAAGTAACTCCCGAAGAAAAACTCAAGAAGATCAATTCACTTAGACAAGACTCTTCAGTTGTCGCCATGGTTGGCGATGGTCTGAACGATGTTGCTGCTTTAGCTGGAGCTGATGTTGGTATTGCCATGGGTTCAGGCACCCATGCAGCCCAATCAGCAGCAGCAATCACGATTGTTGATGACAGTCCTCTTGCCATCTCTTATGCTCTTGCCTTATCTAAGAAGACCTGGTCAAACATTAGACAAAACCTAGGTTGGGCTTTTGGCTACAACGTTCTACTTATTCCAGTTGCAGCAGCAGGTTTATTAAGCCCAATGTATGCAGGTATGGCAATGGCTTTCTCGAGTATCTCCGTTGTTCTAAACGCCTTGCGTTTGAACCTTCTGAATCCAAGTAAATAATGCTTACTGCTGGAGTTGATTTAGCTGCGGAGCCCAAAGGAACTGCTCTAGCGATCATTGAATGGAAAAAGACATCAGCAACACTTGTTGATCTTCAGCTTGGCGTTGCTGATGAACACATTGTCGAAGCAGCCCAGCATGTAGACAAACTAGGAATTGATTGTGCACTTGGCTGGCCAATTGAGTTCGTGGACTTTCTAAATCAACATTCAAACCCAAATAGTAATGCTCAACCAGATGGTGGCATGGACTGGCGTAGAAGAGTTTCCTTCAGAGAGTCAGACAGACACGTGAAGGAAGTGACAGGTAAGTGGCCTCTAAGTGTTTCCACCGACCGGCTAGGGCTAACGGCAATGCGATGTGCCGGTCTTCAGGGAAGACTTCAGCAAAGTGGTATTGAAGTGGATAGGTCTGGACCAGGCAAGGTGGTTGAGATCTATCCAGGAGCGTCTTTGAGGCTGTGGGGTTTTGACACAACTGGTTACCGTGTTCAAGAAGAGACCAGAGAAGAACTTCTAAGAAGACTTCAAAATGAAGTTCCTTGGTTAAACCTAGATTTTTACAAAGATCTCATGATTTCTTCTACTGATGCCTTTGATGCTGTCATAG
>CALFOB010000256.1 GCA_937919125.1 uncultured Micrococcales bacterium
GTCAAGGTGTTTTTACCCTTTTTCTGCCACCAGACCCAAAAGACACCTTGAGCTCCATCTTTGCTTGCTTAATGTCGTTCAAGAGATCCTGGGATGCAACTCCGGGCTTAAGAGGATAGCCCTTCCTTCTTTTGAGCTTCAAGGTGCTTGGCTTAAGCGGTTTGACCTTAACGTCTGGATTATCGAACCGCTGGATCAGGTAGTCTTTCAACTCCTTCTCGGCACCTGCAACAAGCTCTTGGTTCTCGAACGTGTCTTCCATTGTGATAAAGGACATGAGCAACTCCTCCAGGTTCTTGTTCATCTTGAAGAAGTTTCTGTCGTTCTGGCGCAACCACCTGAGTTTCTGATCCGAAATGGTCTTGAGATCCAGGTCTGCTGTGATATTGACATACTCTGCTGCTGCCATCTCTTCTACTTTCTTGATGATCGCATTGGCATCAATGTCGAATTTGAGTCCAATATCGGCTCCTGCTAGTTTGACTTTCATCTTTGTTTGCCTTCGTTGATAATTAGGGTAAATGACGAGGACACATGTCAAACGAATCTAATCTCAAGGTAAAGGTAAAAGTTGATTCCAGCGAGCTTGATAAGCTCAGCTCTAAGTTGAAGGGAATCAACACAGTTGGTGAAACTGGAGGAACGAGTGCTTCTTCTGGTGGTGAGCCAGCAGCAGCTCAGAGTGCAAAGAAGGTAAAGGCATCTGTCGAGGAAATGACAGCAGCACAGAAGTATGCTGCTGAAGTATCAAAGATTCTGGGTGAAGAACAAAACCAACTTGCAACCAATGTTGATGCCGCTGAGATTGCACAGAAGGCTTTTGGAGCTGCTTTGCAATCTTTTGCTGGAATCTCGTCTGTTGCGATTGGAGCAACCCTTGCAATTGGCTCTGCAACATACCAGCTATCCCAGCAATACAAAACACTTGATGCTTCGCTTGCGGCAAATGGTGTAACTTGGGGCCAATACATCAATTCCTTGATTCAGGGTCGAGATATCACAAATGCATTTGGAATTCGCCAGACAGCACTTGCGGGTGGAATTAGGCTGTCGGGCCAGGAACTTGGTGAATTCTCTGGAACAATCGAAAGATTGAAAAGGGTTGTTGGTGAGAGTGCAAAAGATATCGTTGATAGAGCTCTTGGCGGCGATGAGGGAGCAGCTAGGCAGCTAGGTGTTGTATTCACAGCTGAGATGACAGCTCTTCAAAGAAGGCAAGCTGTTATTGACAGAATGAGGCAACTCAATCAACAAGAAAGGGACGCCATTGCTGAAGGACAGCGAGTAAGGGCAGCCGCTTTCAATGCAGATTCCATCTCTGGTCCAGATGTTGGTATGGGAGGTGGGGAAGCAATCAATGCTGGAGCGGCTGGCGAGGCAGCCGCTCAGAGAATGAGGGAAGCCCAGGAAGCTGCTAACAGGAGTCTTACCGAGAGCACACAAATTGCTTGGGCTGGAAGGCAAGAGATTGTTGACAGAGGAGTTATGGCATATGAAAATGCCAACAGGGCAATTGGTCAATCTGACCAGCAAAGACTTGAAGCCTTCCTTGCAGGTAATGGTGTTCAGCAAGCATCGGATGAAGAACTGAATAATCGTAGGATTGGTTGGCTTCAAACCATGAATAGTGTTCGTGTCACTTCAGACATGACACAAGCCCAGAGGGATGTGGCAAACCAAACAAGGCAACAGGCCGCAAACAAGGCTCTTGAACTTCAGGTTGAACTTCGTAGAAGGTCTTCGACTGTCGAGGGAGTTAGAAGTGCACTTTATCAACAGTCTCTTCAAAGGGCGCTCGCAGGTGGTGCGTCCATTGATAGACTTGAAAGGTTGTCAATTTCCAACACCCAGGTAAGAATTCAACTTGAAGCAAAATTGGTCGAACTTAGGACAAAACTGACAACTCAAACTGGTGCCGCTGCTCAAGCAACAAGACAGGAAATTGCAGATATTTTGTCCCAAATTAGCACAATCGCAAATACCACTTCAATGTCCCTGAAAGAGCTTAGGGACATTATGTCGTCGATGCGCAACGCAAGCATTGAATCTGGTGCCGAGCAATTTGCTAGACAACTTAGAGCTGGTTCTGTTTCTGCCGATGAGCTAGCTCTTTCACTGGCTAGACTTACTGCTCAAAGGGCATCGGCTCAAGCTGTTCTAGACTCATATCTTGCAAAACAGCGAGAAATTAGCGCACAAATGGAAGAACTTGATTTGCGCAGGAATGCTGGTCAATTGCGTAGATTGGCTGCTGGTTCCCAACGAATCACAGAAACGATCAACCGAACCAGGACTGAGCTAACCTCGTATGATAACGCTCTTCAAAATATTGCGCAGAACTCCAATGCCAACTCCTTTGAACTTGCCACTTCAACGCTTAGGGCTGAAAATAGACTTTACGAGGAAAGATCCAGAGCTATCCAAGAAAATGCAAAAAATACACAAGTTGGATTGCAGTTGAACAGAAGCTACATGGAAGCCCACTTGGCAAATCTTAATGGCACTGCAAGTGACTATCAAAGGACAATTGCATCACTATTTTCACCTGAGCAGTTCTTGAGAAATATCAACAGTGCTGTCACCTCCGCCTCGAATACTGTTTTGTTGGAACAGAGCAGATTGGAGCAGTTGCAGTCTCGTGGTGCCAGCTATGAAGAAATTACAGCGCAAGAGCAAAGAGTTCTTGATGCAAAGAGATCCCAAGCTTCTGCAACGAGAGAAGCTGCCCAAGCTCAGGCTGACCTAAATGAAAGAATG
>CALFOB010000257.1 GCA_937919125.1 uncultured Micrococcales bacterium
ACATTGGTGCAGACGTAACTTGCCCAACATCTTGGATGGCTGCTCGCTGGATCAACCAGGGAACCGTTCAGACTTTTGATGATGCAAATCTTCCGAACAAGAAGAACCTTCAGCCTGCTTACCTAGGCGAGGCTTATGACCCAGAGCGCACAATGTCTCTTCCTTACCAAGGTATTCTTGCTGGTTTTGCTTATGACAAGAAGGCATACAAGAATGCAACAGGTAAAGAAGCACCTGCCGTTATTGAAGACCTATGGAACCCAGCATTAAAGGGACGCATTGGAGTTCTTAGCGAAATGCGCGACACCGTTGGAATCGTATTGATGTCACAGGGTGTTTCTATTGGTGATGCAAACAGCTTGACTGAAGATGCATTCATGTCAGCAATTGATGTAATCGGCCAGAAGGTAACAGAAGGTCAGATTGCCCGCATCAAGGGAAACAGCTACAAGGATGACCTAGTAAACGGTGACACCATTGCAGCTATCGCTTGGTCAGGTGACATCATTCAGTTGAACGCAGAAGCAGGTTACGACCGCTTCGGTTTCGTTCTTCCTGAATCAGGTGGAACTATTTCAGCTGACTGTTTCGTAATTCCTATGGGAGCTACTCACAAGAAGAACGCTGAAAAGCTAATGAACTTCTACTACGACCCATACAACGCTGCTGTGTTGGCTGCTTATGTGAACTACATCACACCGGTTATGGGAGCAAAGGAAGAAGCAATCAAACTTGACCCAGCTCTTGCTGAGAACCAGTTGATCTTCCCAAGCGAAGAATTCTTGTCTTTGACTCAGGGCTTTAGAGCTCTTGATTCCAAGGAAGAGCAGGCCTTCACAAAGGCATTCCAAAAGATCAAACTAGGCGCGTAGTGGCAAAGGAATTTATTGCCCGCGGAGCTGACCTAGAGCTGAAGAAGATTCGCAAAGAGTTCCCTGGTTTCACTGCAATTGAAGAACTTGATCTTCACGTTCCGGCAGGGGAGTTCTTCGCTCTGCTAGGTCCTTCAGGTTGCGGAAAAACTACAACTCTTAGATTGGTTGCTGGTCTTGAAACGCCGACCACAGGAAAGATCTTTATCGGTGGCGAGGATGTAACTGAGACTAAGCCTCATGAGCGTCCAGTAAACACTGTGTTCCAGTCTTATGCGCTATTCCCACACATGAATGTGTTGGAGAACGTTGCATTCGGTTTGCGTCAGAGAAAAATCGACGAGCCACTTGTCAAAGCTAAAGAGGCTTTGAACCTAGTTCAGCTAGCCCACCTTGCAGACCGTAAGCCACAGCAACTTTCTGGTGGTCAGCAGCAACGTGTTGCTTTGGCTAGAGCATTGGTTAACAGACCTTCTCTTCTATTGCTAGATGAGCCACTTGGTGCGCTGGATCTAAAACTTCGTCGCGAGATGCAGATTGAGCTGAAAGCTATCCAGATGGAAGTTGGTCTTACCTTCTTGCACGTAACTCACGACCAAGAAGAAGCTATGGACATGGCTGACACAGTTGCGGTTATGAACAAGGGTCGCATTGAGCAGATGGGTGCCCCAGAAGCTCTTTATGACAGACCAAAGACAGTATTCGTATCTAAGTTCCTAGGCCAGTCAAACCTTCTAGTTGGCGAAGTTGCATCAAGTTCAGCAAACTCAATCAGCATTGAGATTGCAGGAAACAAGATTTCTGTTCCTAAGGCTAGAGCTGAAAAGCACACGGGAAAGATTGCTATTGGGTTCAGACCTGAGAAGGCAACTTTCACAAGCAAAAAGCCAGCTGCTTCTTCATCAACAAACATCATCGGTCCTGGTGAAATTATTGACATCAGATTCACCGGTGTTAGCAACCAGTACCTAATTGAAGTTCCAGGCCTTGGAAACCTAACTGTGTTTGCACAAAACGTAGGTAAGTCACCGGTTACAGAACTTGGTGAAAAGGTGTGGATCTCTTGGTCAGTCGAGCACTCATTTGGTTTAGCTGACCTACCTAACACAGGCGAAGTGGTCTAGCGAAGATGGCCTTCGCAGCTTTCAGTTCAAGTAAGCC
>CALFOB010000258.1 GCA_937919125.1 uncultured Micrococcales bacterium
TCGAGCGAGAATCGCTTCTGGCCAACGAACTTGGTCTGCAAGAAAGTTTCGAAAGCTTCTGCTTCATTGAGCTTCTCAAGAATGTGGAACTGCTCTTCTTTGGTGAGCTTCGCATATGGCTTCTCAAGTTTTGCCTGGAACCAAGCGCGCTGAGCAGGGTCTTGAATGTGCATGTATTCAACACCGACTGTTCGACAGTATGAATCACGAAGAATCTTTAGAACATCTCTAACCATCATTTTTGACTTACCGCCAAAGCCACCGGTCTTATAGGTTCTGTCTAGATCCCAGAGGCTAAGGCCGTGGGTTAGAACATCTAGGTCAGGGTGTGATCTCTGCTGGTACTCCAGTGGATCAATATCTGCCATAAGGTGACCGCGAACACGGTAAGCATTAATAAGCTCTTGAACTCTTGTTTCTTTACTTCTGCTGTCAGCTTCTGTTGTTTCAAAGTCAGTAGCCCAGCGTATTGGTTCGTATGGAATACGTAGGTCAGCGAAGATCTCATCGTAGAAACCACGCTCACCAAGAAGTAGTTCGTTGATCTTTCTTAAGAACTCTCCAGATCCTGCACCTTGAATAACTCTGTGGTCATAGGTAGAGGTAAGAGTAATTACCTTGCTAACACCAATCTTGGCCAGGTGCTCTTCACTCATACCTTGGAATTCAGCTGGGTAGTCCAAAGCTCCAGCTCCAACGATGCAACCCTGACCCTTAGTAAGTCTTGGTACCGAGTGAACAGTTCCAATTCCGCCTGGGTTAGTTAGAGAAACAGTTGTTCCGGCAAAGTCTTCAGCAGTTAGTTTGTTGTCTCTTGCTCGCTTAACTAGATCTTCATAAGCATTGAGGTAGGTAGCAAAGTTAAGTCTTTGAGCCTTCTTGATGTTAGGAACTAGCAGCGCTCTTGTGCCATCAGGCTTTGGAATGTCGATTGCAAGACCAAAGTTGATGTTTGCAGGAGAAACTGCAGCTGGCTTGCCATCGATTTCTTCGTAGTAAACGTTTTGGCTAGGGAATTCTTTTAAAGCTCTAACAATTGCGTAGCCGATGATGTGGGTGAAAGAAACTTTTCCACCACGAGTTCTACCAAGGTGAGAGTTAATAACAATGCGGTTGTCAATTAGTAGCTTGGCTGGGATTGCTCTAACGCTTGTGGCGGTTGGAATAGTCAGAGATGCATCCATGTTGGCTGCAAGAGTCTTAGACATACCTTTGAGGATGTTGATCTGATCTTCTGCTTCTTCATGAACTTCAGCAGCATCAATAGTAGGTGCCTGAGCAGGAATAGGTTGAGCCTGAGGTTCAACGCGAGTTGTCTTAGCAACTAACGGAAGAGATCCAGTAGCTGTAGAAACAGCCTGAGGAGTAATAGGTGTAACCGGGGTAGAGGTGATTGGAGCTACTGGAGTAGCCTGTTGGTTTCCCTGCTTTAGCTGGTGGTAACGCTCAAGGATTGGCTGCCACTCTTTATCGATGGAATCTGGGTTTAGGAGCCATTGGCTATACATTTCATCGACTAACCACTCGTTAGCGCCGAATTCTTGACCAGATTGTGAGTTGTCGTTGGACAACGGATCACCTCTTACTTTCACGGAAACAATGCCTTCCAAGCCTACCAAGCCTAAAAGGGTTGAATTTCAGGGTTATCCCCACTGGGGTCAATAAATACAGGGTCTTGTATGCTTTAAGAGCTATGGATTATGACCCCTACCCTTCTTATAAAGAAGTTTTCCCCCTATGACCGAGTGGTATTTACTGGCATTAGGTGTGGTTCTCACGATTGGCACAGGTTTCTTCGTTGCCAGTGAGTTTTCTCTCATCAACCTTGAACGAACTGAACTAGAACGTCGTCGTGACCAAGGGGAGAGAGGCCTATCCCCAAGCATTAGAGCTTTGAAGCGTTCCAGTACCCATTTATCTAGTGCTCAAATCGGTATTACCGTGACAACCATGCTCACCGGTTTCCTAGCAGAGCCTTCATTAGCCAAGATCATTGCACCTGGACTTGAGTTCCTAGATCTTGAAAAAGCGACCCAAGAGGGAATCTCACTTGCTCTTTCATTAATACTTGCAACTGTCTTCTCATTTCTTATTGGTGAGCTAATTCCAAAGAACCTAGCCATTTCACTTCCCCTTCAGGTCAATAAAGCAGTTATCAGATTCCAGTTAGCCTTCAGCTTTGTCTTTGGCTGGCTGGTTTGGCTATTGAATAACACTGGAAACGCAATCGTTAGATCTTTAGGTATTGAACCCAAGGAAGAACTGAGTTCTTCCAGAACTGCTGAAGAACTAAGTTCACTAGTGCAGAGATCAGCAAGTCTTGGGGCTCTAGAGCAGAGAACAGCAGACCTTATCTCTAAGACACTCGAGCTTTCTCAGCTAACAGCTGCTGAAGTCATGACTCCTAGAACCAAGTTGACCTCTTTAGATGCTTCAGCAACAGTTCAAGATGTTATTTCTCTTTCACACAGCACAGGGTTCTCTAGATTCCCAGTCTTTACTGGTTCAACCGATGATGTTGACGGTATCGTCCACGTAAAAGCTGCAGCATCTGTGCCAAGAGAAAAGCGTGCGATGGTTCCCGCTACCGCTTTGATGGTTGAACCGTTTAGAGTTCCAGAGACTATGTCACTTGAGAAACTTATGGGTGTATTGAGATCTCACGGACTGCAGCTAGCAATTGTTGTTGATGAGTATGGTGGCACAGCCGGAATTGTTACCCTCGAAGACTTGATTGAAGAACTAGTTGGTGAACTAGGAGATGAGCACGATAGAGCCAAGGTAGAAATCACCGGTGGCAAAGATCAGTCCTACTCTTTCCCTGGCATGTATAGACCAGATGAACTTCTAGAAAAGCTTGCAGTTAAGGTTCCTGAGGATGGTTCTTATGAAACAGTGGCAGGTTTTCTAATGTCTCAACTGGGTCGAGTGGCTGCAGTTGGCGATGAAGTTCATATTGATGGTGGCACTCTACGAGTTGAACGTATGGACGGCAGACGAGTAGACCGAATTCGATTTATTCCAGATTCTCAAGTTCCTGAGGCGGGTGAGAAAAATGCATGATCCAATAGTTGCTCTTTTCTCCTTCATAGGACTTCTAACAGCTAGTGCTTTCTTCGTTGCCGCAGAGTTCGCTATCTTCTCTGCTAGAAGAGCGCAGATAGAACCAAGAGCTGAAGCAGGCTCTAAGCCAGCTCAGCTAACCATCAAGGGCATGGAAAACGTGAGCATGATTGTTGCTACCTGTCAGCTAGGTATCACTATCTCTGCTCTATTGATTTTGATTGTTGTTGAGCCAAGTGCTCAGCAACTATTGAAGGGTCCTTTGTATGCCCTTGGTCTAGGCGAAGAAGCTACCTATGCAACCTCATTTGTTATTGCTCTTGCAGTAGTCACCTTCTTGCACGTACTTCTTGGTGAGATGGTTCCTAAGAACATTGCTTTCTCTATTCCTGAGAGAGCCGCTCTAGTTCTAGTTCCTATTGCCTATGGCCTATCTCTTGTCTTGAAGCCAGTAGTGGTTGTTCTAAACGGTATGGCTAATGGCGTGCTTCGACTATTTGGTGTGAAGGCAGTAAACGAGGCAAATAGTGCCTACACACTAGATCAGGTAGAAAACATTGTTGAGCACTCAACCCGTGAGGGAGTTCTGATTGATGCAACCGGTGCTATTGGAAATACTTTTGAGTTCACTGATAAAAAGGTGCAAGACATTCTTGTACCAATTGAGAATCTAATCACCTTCAATCTAGATGTGACACCTAGAGAGATTGAACAAGCGGTTGCTAAGCATGGCTTTAGCCGATACATCATCCTGAATGACTCAGGGGAGATTGAAGGTTACCTTCACCTCAAGGATGTAATTGACAGTGATGAAG